>NZ_JBQEKA010000024.1:0-40419 GCF_052103615.1 Kerstersia sp.
ATCGTGCCGACGTTCACGTGCGGCTTGGTGCGTTCAAACTTACCTTTTGCCATGACGGACTCCTGCCCTGGAATAAGAAGCGTGTGAGAGTGTTTAACAACGAAAGGAGAGTGGTGCCCATGACGCGGATCGAACGCGTGACCTCTCCCTTACCAAGGGAGTGCTCTACCACTGAGCCACATGGGCATTGCTTCCACCGCACTTGCGACGGCGGAACAATAACTGCTGGAGCGGGTGAAGGGAATCGAACCCTCGTCGTAAGCTTGGAAGGCTTCTGCTCTACCATTGAGCTACACCCGCAATCACGAATCAGCCCGGCTGATCAGCCTCACTCGACGAGGACTTACGCGACCACCTTACCCGCTACATCAACGCCCGCTTGTTGCATCACTGAATGACACGATTGCGCGGGCGTTTCTGAAACTTGGTGGAGAGGGTTGGATTCGAACCAACGTAGGCGTTAGCCAACAGATTTACAGTCTGCCCCCTTTAACCACTCGGGCACCTCTCCGTAGAATTCAAAATTATGGACTTATTCTTTTCCGTCGTCAAGCAAGATTTGCTAAAAAGAAGAAAATATTTGCCGCTGTGAGCGCAGGACAACGAATACCCCGGCTGCCCTGCTCTGGAAACCGCCGCCTGACTGCGGATGAGCGGTTATCTGTTGCGGCAAAAAAGCCCACCGGCAGTCGCCTGCCGTCTGCGATGCCAGTTGCAACACTGAAACCGCAGACAGGCATTGTAGCGGTACCGGCCTACTTCAGCCAATGATTGCTTGCCTGCCCCAGGTCGCCGCGCTTATCCATCTGGTCCCAGGCAAACTCCATGACGCGCACATAATCAGGGTCATCCGTCGGCAGCATGAAACCCAAGTAGTTCTTGGGTGTCAAAGGCGTTTCAATGAACAAGGCCGTCAAACGCGGATCCGCCTTGCTGTAGTGCAGAGCTTCGTAGGTTTCCGTAATCATCACATCGCCTTTGCCTTCAGCGATCAGGCCCGGAATTTCGGCGTTTTTCTCATGAGTGCTGACTTGCGCCTGCCCCAGATTGGCCAGCACAAAAGCTTCGTTCGTGCCGCCAGGATTCTTGATTACCTTTACCTTCGGCTGATTCAGGTCTTCCAGGGACTTGTAGCGCCCGGCTTCGTCGCTGCGCACCAGCGCGACTTTGCCAAAAGGCGCATAGCCAGGCAGCATCTCCACTTTGCCGAGACGCGCGGCATTACGGGTAATACCGCCGACGGCAACATCGAAACGATTGGCCTGCAGATCAGGCATCAGATTCGGCCATGAGGTCTGCACATACTCCACCTTCACGCCCAGTTCCTTGGCCAGCAACTCGATGAGGTCGATATCCAGCCCTTCATAGCCGCCCCCCTCGGTCTTCATGGCAAAAGGCCGGTAATCACCGGGTGTGCCCACTCTCAGGACTTTGCTGTCCATGATGGTATCCAGACGAGGGCCGGCATGGGCCGCGGAACACAGCGTCAGACCTGCGACGACGCCTGCGAGAATTCGGGAAATATGTCTCATGGGAACCCCTCTTTTTTTTGTGAACAAGAAACAAGCGGTGCGCCCAAGGGAAGCAGCCTTCCGGCTGCCTTCCTTCATGCCATATCGACCTGCGCCCTGGCAGCCACTCGCGCCGAAGCGTTGAGCGCGCCAATGCCGGCATAATCCCCCAGGCGCTGCACCGCTTCGCAGAAAAAGTGCCCGGCCAGATTATCGGTATAGCAGTGCAGGTATTCACCGCCAGCATCACGATCATAGAGCACACCGTGCTCGCGCAGACGGGCTAGCAGTGCTGGCGCCAGATCAAGGCGGCTGGCCAGGTCATCGTAATAATTCTGGGACACAGGCGTCATGGCGATGCCCGCTGCTTTCCAGGCGCGCACCGTTGCAAAAATATCATTGCTGGCAAACGCCAGATGATGCACGGCAACACCGCCTTGCTGCTGCGCTGCCCGAGCCGTATCCGTACTCAGGCTCTGCGATACATTCAGTACCAGCCTGAGGCTGCCATCGGCATTGGCGGCGCTGGTGATGTCCACCAGGCCATAGGGATCGGCAAATTGCAGATTGTCGCCCTGATGCAAGCCCAGCACCGCCCGCGCAAACAGCGTCCAGGTGTCGCGCTGGCCGATATTCATGCCCAGGGCCAGATAATCCAGTTTATCAATCGCGGCATTGCGCGCCCCGGCGTCCCCGGTCGGCTCCAGCATGAAATCCGCTTCAAACAGGCCATCGGGCGCCAGGTTATCGGGCACGAAGTAAACCACGATTCCGCCCGGCGAAACGATGGCTGGCAGCACCACCTCCCCCGCCCCCACAGGACTATCGAAACGCGCCGACTGCAGGGCCTGGCCCCGGCTGAGCGCGCCTACCGGATCTTGCGTATAGACGCCCAGCGCGCAAACAGACGCGCCAAAGCTGCCAAACCGCTCTCGCGCGAATGACCCTGGCTGGGCATTGAGGATGAGCGCCACTTCGCCCTGGCGATACAGCACCGCCTGTTTCGAGCGGTGCGTGCCAGCGCGCTGGAACCCCATGCGCTCAAAAATTCCGCCCAGGCCTGCGGCCGAATGCTCATCAACCGCAAATTCGACAAAGCTCACACCGGAAAAGACAGGCGCGGGCGGCGGGTTGAACAACTCGATACGCGCCGCCGTCGCTTTGAACTTGCCGATATCTTCTCCGGCCTCCGGCTGCGCCAGGCGCTCGCGGCCCCAGCTTTCCAGATACAGCAAGGAACGCATCGCATCCAGCGCGGTACGCCGGTTGGGCGTTTCCCGGAAGACATCATTGAAAATTTCCAGGGATAGCGGGCCGCTATAGCCTGCCAGCAAGGTCTGCAGGAAGAAGTTTTCGACCTCCAGCTGGCCCTGCCCCGGGAAACAGCGGTGATGGCGGGCCCAGTCAATAACATCCAGCGTCAGCAAAGGCGCATCGGCCATTTGCAGGAAAAAGATGCGGTCGCCCGGAATATCGGCAATGCCGGCGGGATCGTCCTTCAGGGACAAGGTATGGAAGCTGTCCAGGATCAGGCCAAGATGCGGATGATCCGCCCGCTTCACAATATCCCAGGCCTGGCCATACAGCTTGACATGGCGCCCCCAGGACAAGGCTTCATAGCCAATGCGCAGATTGCGGCTGGCCGCGCGCTCAGCCAGCGCTGCCAGTTGATCGGCTGCCAGTGCAGGATCATCTATGGCATGCGGCGAGGTGTTGGAGCAGCACAAGACCAATCCGCAGCCCATTTCCTGCATGACGTCGAACTTGCGCTCGGCCCGCTCCAGGCCGCGCGCCAGGAGCGCATCCGGCATGCCCTCGAAATCACGGAACGGCTGATAGAGATCTATCGTCAGGCCAAGGTCTGACGCCATATTGCGCAAATCACGCGCCGATCCCTTGAAATGGATGAAATCGTTTTCGAATAACTCGATGCCATCAAAACCGGCGGCGGAAATGGCTTCCAGTTTTTCCCTCAGGGTTCCGCTCAGGGAAACGGTTGCTATCGATCTACGCATATCTGGTCTTCTCTACAACGAGGGAGCGGCGGCGCTTGCGCGGCGCCGTTCACCGGGAATTACTTGCCTTGCAGGCGCACCAGGGCCTGAATGGCCAGCGCGTAGCCATCAACGCCCATACCGACGATAATGCCCCGCGCTGCGGGCGAAATATAGGAATGCTGACGGAAAGGTTCGCGCGCATGCACATTGGAGATGTGCAGTTCAATCAGGCGGACAGCTGCGCCCTTGATCGCATCATGCAAGGCCACGGACGTATGGGTATAGGCGCCAGGGTTCATGACCACGCCGATGCAACGGCCAGCGGCCATTTCGCGCCCGGCTTCCTGGATCCAGTCAACCAGCACGCCTTCATGATTGCTCTGGCGGCACTCAACTTCCATGCCGAACTTGGCACCCTCTTCCTGGCAGAGCCGCTCGACATCCGCCAGCGTCTCATGACCATAGACCGCAGGTTCACGCGTCCCCAACAAGTTCAGGTTGGGACCATTGATAACAAGAATGCTTGCCATGGGATAAATCCAAAATCCGATAAGGAAAGAAGGGGAAAAACCTGGCCGGGGCACAAATGCTTCAGCCGGCGCCGCAGGCGGGCCCGGCGTCAATCCAGGGCAGGATAGGAAACTATCCTGGACGCTGGCGGCGCAACGCAGACAAGCATGGCGCCCGGTACAGGAACGGCCTACGCTAACAGACTGAAACTCAGCTGAAAGAGCAGTGTAATAGCTGCCTAAGCGAATATAATTACCAAATTCATTAATTCAAAAGACACGAATCATGAATAATGAACCGGCCCTCATGGATCTGCGTGTTTTTTCCATCGCTGCTCGTTTGGGCAGCTTTGCCGCGGCCGCCAAGGACATAGGCAAATCTCCGGCCTATGTCAGCAAGCGCATTGCCATACTGGAACAGCAGCTGGGCATCCGTCTGTTCCATCGTACCACTCGCCGCATCCATATTACGGAAGAAGGCGAGATGGTCTATGACTATGCGCGCCGCATCATTGAAAACATGACCTCCATGACGGAGTTGGTCGCTAGCAGCAAGCTGGAACCTTCCGGGTTGCTGCGCATCGCGACCAGCATGCGCCTGGGGCGCCATCATGTCGCGCATATCCTGACCATGCTGGAAGAGCGCTATCCAAAACTGGAAATCTGGCTGGAGCTGCTGGATCGCCATGTCGATATCCTGGAAGAAGGTTATGACATCGATATCCGCGTTGGCGACCCCAAGCAGCCGCATCTGATCGCGCACCGCATCACACCCAGCCGGCGCATTCTGTGCGCCGCGCCCTCTTACATCGCCAAGCGCGGCATGCCGCAGACCCTGGCCGACCTGGCCCAGCATGAATGCCTGGTCTTTCGCGACCGCGAACAGGCTTTCGGGGTGTGGCGCCTGCACGGCCCCAAAGGGCTGGAAACCGTCAAGGTGAATGGCCGCTATGGCTCCAATCACAGTGATGTCGTGCGTACCTGGGGCATCCGGGGCCTGGGAATTTTCATGCTGTCGGTCTGGGATATCGCGCGCTATATCGAGGACGGCAGTGTTATCCAGATTCTGCCCGCCTATCAGGAATTCGCCGATGTCTGGGCCACGACCAGCAATCGCTCCGCCAATTCCGCCAAGGTCAAAGTTGCCATTGAATTTATCAAAGAACAACTTTGCGACGGCCCCTATGCCCTCAATACGCGCGTCGTTCCCTGATAGGCAGCGCGGCGGCCGCGCCTGAGCTGGCGCATGCCAGCCACAGATTCACACGGCGGAGAAATGCGCCTGCACGGCATGGCGCCCACGCGTTCCGCTCAAGGCCAGCATCAGCAATATCCTGGCCTGTAGCGCGTCATAGCGTCCGGCGCTAACAAAACCCATTGCCTGGTCATCGACTTCGCCTGCAGCGGTCACCCACCCCGTCAGGCAGCGGCTGGAACGCACAATCAAGGTTCCCTGCGCTGCCGCGTCAGCCAGCGCCGCCAGACACGCATGCGGCGCATTGCCATTGCCCAGCCCGGCCAATACCCAACCATCCCATCCTAACGCCAGGCACGCCTTGACCTGCGCACTATCCATGCCTGCATAGGCATACAGAATGCCTACCTTAGGCCATTGCTCTGCCGAGGCAGGCAAACCATAGCGTCTAGCCACCGGGGCTGTCATACCTGGGGTCCAGTAAACCTCATCCCCCAGAAACACGCCCAGGGGAGCAGCATCCGGCGAGGCAAACGCCCGCAGACTGCTGGCTGCGATTTTTTTTACCCATTGCGCAGCATGTATTTCACCGCCAAATGCCACCAATACCTGGCCAGCGCCAGCGGCAGGCTGTGCCGCCAGCAAAACCGCCTGCCGCAAATTGACCGGCCCATCGGCATCTGCCGCATCGGCCGGCCGCATGGCGCCGGTCAGCACCACATGAAAAGGCAGCTGCAAAACCCTGGACAGGAAAAATGCCGTTTCTTCCATGGTGTCCGTTCCATGGCTCACCACGATGCCGTCCACCCCGCCAGCCGCCACGGCGGCTTCGATACGCAATGCCAGCCGATGCCATATTTCCTGGCTCATATCCTGGCTGCCGACATGCGCGATATCTTCCACATCGATATGCAGGGAACCATCCCCCAGGCCCGTCTGCGCCAGCAAAGCCTGCCCAGCGATCTGCGCGGAAAGATAGCCGCCATGGGCGGCCTGGCAGCCCGCAATGGTGCCGCCAGTTGCCAATACCAGAATACGGCGCCCCATGGCTTCAGGCATCCAGCACGCTGCCCAGGCCTTGCTTTTCCAGCAAGGAGGACAGATGTTCCCAGCCATGGAAATCAATCACGATCTTGCCGCGCTCACGCGCGCCTAGCTTGAGCGTGACCTTGGTGCCCAACTGGTCTGACAAAGCTTCTTCGAGACGCAGGACATCCCGGCTGGGGGCCTGGCGCGACCGGGTGGATTCCGTGACGATTCCCGCATCTTCCTGCAAGGCTCGCGCCACCAGCTTTTCCGCCTCCCGCACCGTCAATGCCTTGGCCACGATGAAATTGGCCAACTGAATCTGCTGGGCAGCATCCAGGGACAGCAAGGCACGGGCGTGACCCATGTCGATATCACCGGCCAGCAGCATGGTTTGCACCGGGCCGGCCAGATTCAGCAAGCGCAGCAAATTACTGGTCGCCGAACGCGAACGCCCAATTGCCTGTGCCGCCAGCTCATGGGTCAAGCCGAACTCATCGAGCAAACGCCGAACCCCATGCGCTTCTTCCAGCGGGTTCAAATCTTCGCGCTGGATGTTTTCCACCAGCGCCATGATGGCCGCATGTTCGTCCGCCACTTCGCGGACCAATACCGGCACTTCCTTCAGCCCGGCAATACCCGCCGCCCGAAAACGGCGTTCACCGGCGATGATTTCATATTTGCCAGCCTCAGCCCCTGCCAAGGGACGCACCAGCACAGGCTGCATGATCCCCTGTTCACGGATGGAAGCCGCCAGCTCGTTGAGCGCGCCCTCGTCCATCCGTGTGCGCGGCTGATACTTGCCAGGCACCAATTGATCCAGCGCCAACACCGACGGCGACGTGCCGGCAGCGGCGGCGGGGGCAGCCGCATCGGTAATGGCTGCCAGGGCAGGCATATCGCCGCCCAGCAAGGCGTCCAGGCCACGGCCCAGGCCGCGGGCCTTCTTGGCAGCCACGCCTGCCTTAGCGGCGGTTTTTACCGCGGGCTTGGCGGCTGCCTTGGCTGCTGCGGCCGGCCGGGCCGCCGGGCGCTTGGCAGCGGTTTTCGCTGGCGCGGTTGCAGTACCCACGTTTTTGTCAGCTTTGCTGGCCATCCTCAACTCCTGTTCAACTCTTCGCGTTCACACGCTTGATCATTTCCGCGCCAAAGGCAACATAAGCCTTGGCACCACGCGAATTGCGGTCATAGACCACCCCTGGCAGGCCATAGCTGGGCGCTTCGGCCAGGCGCACATTGCGCGGGATGACAGTCTTGAATACCTTGTCGCCAAAGTGCGCTTCCAGTTGCGCCGACACCTGCTGCTGCAAAGTCACACGCGGATCGAACATGACGCGCAGCAAACCAATCAAACGCAATTCCGGGTTGATGTTGTGGTGTACCCGCTTGACGGTATTAACCAGGTCAGACAGGCCCTCCAGCGCAAAGTACTCGCACTGCATCGGAATCAAGACCCCGTTCGCGCAGGCCAGGCCATTCAGGGTCAACAAGGACAAGGTAGGCGGGCAATCAATCAAAATGAAATCATACTCACCCGAGACTTGCGACAAGGCCTGCTTCAGACGCTGCTCGCGGTCGCTCATTTCCATGAGGTCCATCTCGGCGCCGGCCAACTCGCGGTTGGAAGGCAGCACGTCATACCCGCTATCACCGGCAGAAACGATGGTGGCCGAAATATCAGCAGCGCCAATCAGGACTTGATACAAAGTATCCTTCAGCGCATTCTTATCAACACCGCTCCCCATGGTGGCATTCCCCTGGGGGTCCAGATCCACCAGCAACACCTTTTTCTTGTGTTGCGCCAGACCAGCAGCAAGGTTGATAGCGGTGGTGGTCTTGCCAACCCCGCCTTTCTGGTTGGCGATGCAGAAAATTTTTGCCGCCCGGGTTTTTTTCACTGTTTTCATTCAACGATTTCCTTGCTCTATCGTCTGGACGTTTGCGCTACCCTGCCGGGAAGACTGCGGCTCGGATGAGATATCCGCTGATTCAACATTTTGAACGGTCACTGCCGCACCTTCCGGGTTGGCATGCAGCCAGAGCAAACAGCGCTCCCCTTCCAACTCAGGCACTACCAACGGTTCTATTTTCTCAAGCGCCCAATCGCCTTGGGCCTGGAGTGCGGCAATTTCGTCATCCGGCACTTTGCCCTTCATCGCGACGATATACCCCCCCGCCCGCACATGATGGCCAGACCAGCTGGTGAAATCCACCAATGAAGCAAACGCGCGGGATATCACCACATCACACTGCTGCGCCGGCAAACTTTCAATCCGGGCGTGGCGCGACGACAGATTAGCCAGTTTCAAAGTTCCGGCCACCTGGCGGATGAATGCAGTCTTCTTCTCTACCGCATCCACACATTGCACTGTCCAATCCGGCCGGACGATTGCCAGGACCACACCAGGCAGGCCTCCGCCGGAGCCAACATCCATGATTGAGAGGGCTGAAGCCCCCGCATGCCGGATCAAAGGGGCCGCAACGCTCAGGCTATCGTACAAATGCTGCACCAGCATTTTCTGAGGGTCACGAATCGCAGTCAGGTTATACGTTTTGTTCCAACGCAGCATCAAGTCGATATAAGCGCACAAGGTTTGTGCCTGGTCCTGCGACAAGTCCAGGTTCAGCTCACGCCCTACCGCAAGGACTCTTGCCGCCGCGCCCGCTGGCAGACTCATTCCCGCCATTACTGTTTCTCCGCTTTGTTTTTTTGATAATGCATGCGCTTCAGATGCACCATCAGCAAAGATATCGCCGCAGGGGTCACGCTGGAAATCCGCGCAGCTTGCCCCAAGGTAGCAGGCCGGGATTCGCTCAAGCGCTGGCGCACTTCGAAGGAAAGGCCAGAGACAGCGCTGTAATCCAGGTCAGCAGGTATGGCTTGCGTTTCATAGGTGGACAGACGGCGGATTTCATCCTGCTGCCGATTGATATACCCTTCGTACTTGACCTGGATGGACACCTGCTCAGCCTCATCCTCAGACAAAAGCGTTTCAGGAGCAAACGGCATACCGTCTGCTGTGACCACGGCCATCAAGCGCGGATAATCCACATCCGGACGGCGCAGCAATTCTGCAAGCGTATATTCTTTCTCTATGGGTTTGCCCAGCAAGGGCTCAGCAATTTCCGGTGTCAGCACGCGCGGCGTGATCACTGTTTTTCGCAAGCGCATTGTTTCACGTGAAACAGCATCGCGCTTATCCGAAAAGCGTTGCCAGCGTTCATCATCCACCACACCCAAACGACGCCCAACTTCCGTCAAACGCATATCAGCGTTGTCTTCACGCATACTCAGACGGTACTCTGCCCGGGACGTGAACATGCGATAAGGCTCAGTCACCCCGCGCGTAACCAGATCATCCACCAGAACACCAAGATAGGCCTCATCCCTGCGGGGAGTCCAGGGTGCTTCACCCTTTACCTGCAAGGACGCATTAATCCCGGCCAACAAACCTTGTGCCGCCGCTTCTTCGTAGCCAGTTGTGCCATTGATCTGCCCGGCAAAGAACAGGCCCTGGATATGTTTGCTTTCCAGGGTCGCGTGCAAACCGCGCGGGTCAAAGTAGTCATATTCAATAGCGTATCCCGGACGCAGGATATGCGCATTTTCCAGACCAGGCAGGCTATGCACCAATTCCAGCTGAACATCAAAGGGCAAGCTGGTAGATACGCCGTTGGGGTAGTACTCATTGGTTTCCAGCCCTTCGGGTTCCAGAAACACTTGGTGCGAATCCTTGTCTGCAAATCGATGAATTTTGTCTTCAATCGATGGGCAATACCGCGGGCCGACTCCCTCAATCACACCGCTATACATCGGGGATCTATCCAAACCGCCACGGATAATGTCGTGAGTCCGGCTATTGGTGTGTGTAATCCAGCAAGGCAGCTGCTGGGGATGCAAAGCGGCAGACCCCAGATACGAAAACACAGGTATCGGATTGTCATCGCCATCCTGGCGTTCCAGACGGGAGAAATCAATGCTCCGTCCGTCAATCCTGGGCGGTGTACCGGTTTTCAAACGACCCTGCGGCAACTTCAGTTCCTTCAGGCGTTGCCCCAAGGTAATGGCAGGCGGGTCTCCAGCACGGCCAGCAGAATAATGGCTCAGGCCTACGTGCACCAAACCGTTCAAAAAAGTTCCAGTGGTCAAGACGACACTGCGCCCGCGAAACTTGATCCCCAGTTGGGTGACTGCGCCAACAACCCTATCGCCCTCTACCATCAGGTCATCAACAGCTTGCTGGAACAACCAGAGATTGGGCTGATTCTCCAAACGGTTTCTGACAGCACGGCGGTAGAGCACTCTATCGATTTGTGCGCGAGTGGCGCGCACGGCAGGGCCTTTGGAACTATTGAGTGTGCGGAACTGTATCCCGGCCTCGTCTGCGCAAATCCCCATGATGCCGCCCATGGCATCAACCTCTTTAACCAGATGCCCCTTGCCTATCCCACCAATTGATGGGTTGCAAGACATCTGGCCAAGAGTTTCGATATTGTGTGTCAATAACAGCGTGGAACAACCTGCACGGGCAGCTGCCATCGCTGCTTCCGTGCCTGCGTGACCTCCGCCCACGACAATCACATCAAATTCAGTGGGGTATAACATGGCGACAAGCATCCTAAAAAAATAATTATAGACGCGTCGCTGGGTATGAATGTTTCACGTGGAACATAAACCCAAAAATAGCAGGCAAACCCCACCAGGTGTGCAGCGAAATGCCAACAGGCCTGCTTTGCTCAATGATTTCTTATCGATGATGTTTCACGTGGGACACCATCGATACTTAGCAGAGCAGCCGGGCGGTATCGATACCATCACCAATATCGATAGTTTTGTGGTCAGTACTAACCCAGACTGGCCCACCATGCTTAAATCACTGCCCTTGGAATTTTCCTGCTCAAAATAAAGGATGGGAGAATTTTTCTGAACAGTGAGTCATAAACCATTCTTTGATGATTCAAATGAAAAACCCATGTCCGCGAGAACATGGGTTTCATACTGAACCACTACTCCTGTGGAGCAAACGGTTCAAAGTGATGCGTCAGAGTGGCTGAATGTTTTCTGCCTGCAGGCCCTTGGGGCCGTCCTTGACATCAAATTCAACTGCCTGACCTTCATTCAGGCTGCGATAACCGCGGCCTTGAATGGCGGAAAAATGGGCGAACACATCGCTGCCGCCTGCATCGGGGGTAATAAAACCGAATCCCTTTTCCGCGTTAAACCACTTCACTTTGCCCGTTTGAGCCATGATAAGTATCCTGATGAAAAAAAATATACAACAAACCAATTCTTTTATATGGATCTAGCCATATAAAGTCATACTCAAATGCATTGAGTTGGGAACGGGTTCAAAACGACTGATAAACAAACACCAGCAAACGCAGAATAACGAGAATATTAATAAAAATCCACTCCGCGTTTTCCCGAATATAGCATTAATTAATGTTTCATTGGCAGTGTCTTTAACGATATTTATTCTCTATCGTGAAATGCCTTTCCTGTTTATGAAACTAACTAACAAAAGAATGCTTATTAAAAATGGATACTGTGTTTTTATACAGTTTTGATGGAATTGAGCATTCAAGCCCTAACCCAGGGTTGAGATCATTGTTGTATATATCTTTATATATAAATGATAGTAACTGATGGGTGTCTGGGGATAAGTCTATGAACTTATTTTATACTATGAAAATCATAGACTTAGACCATAATTCAGTCTGTTATCAAGTCTCTTGGCAGCCTGTTCATCGATTCTGGACAATTTTTTCGATACCGGTAAAAGCCTGAGTTATCCAGAATCGATGCAAGGGTTGTCAACAGGTTTACCCCCATCGATATCGGCTTGTTTTTGATCTAGCTCAAATAATTGTGATAAGAGAATGACTGGTCTTTTCTGAGAACGGTTTTATCTAAATAAGTAACATCTCGTAGAGAAGCCATTAAAAACCTTGCCAGAATCTAGAAGAAGTTCGAGAGCGAAATACGGATATTTGTTCTTGGTGAAAACAAGGCTTCCGTAACGAACTGAAAATATTTCCAAATGATGTCAGCCAGGGTTTGATGTGTCTGGATAGACGGTGTATTTGGTCTTCAGGGCCGGGCAAAGCTTTTCCCCTGTTGTTTATAAATATTTATATATATAAATGATAATAATGGATAAGGCCTGGGGATAAGTGTAATAACACAGGTTTTTCCAATGAAAACAGTCAGTTAAGCCCTGTTATCGATGTGCGCAAGTCCATGGATAGGTCTGGCATGAAAAGTGGATGGATTTTGGGTTTACGCATCGATCGCCAGTTATCCAGAATCGATGCACAGCTTGTGCACGAAGTTATTCAGGTTTTGGGCGCCGTGGCAGGCAAACGGCCTCTTTTTTTGGCCGTTCAGGCACTGGCTCGCTTGCAGCAGCCTGAAAACGTCACAGGATGGTCATTGGAGAGCGCTATAACAGTCCCCGGGTCTTCCGGTTGGCCTGGCGATGGCCAGCCTGGGGTGATGGTCAGGGCATCACGGGCGGCGGGCATATGAAAATAGCGGTGGCGGGAACGGGCTATGTCGGGCTTTCCAACGCAGTTCTGTTGGCGCAGGCGAATGAGGTATGGGCCTACGATATCGATGACCGCAGGGTGGCTGCCATCAATGCAGGGCATGCCCCGCTGACGGATCCTGATATTGAGGCCTTCCTGGCGCAGCGGACATTGTCCTTGCGGGCAACAACCGATGCGCAAGCAGCTTTCGCGGATGCCGAGTATGTCGTGATTGCTACGCCGACGGATTACGACCCACAGACCAACGGTTTTGATACGCGCAGCGTGAAACAGGTCGCGGCAGCGGTTCTGGCATGCAATCCTGCTGCCGAGATCATTATCAAATCCACGGTGCCTGTCGGGTTTACTGTGGGCTTGAGGCAGGAGCTCGGGCACGCAGCCATTACCTTTTCGCCGGAGTTCTTGCGTGAAGGGCGGGCGCTGCATGACAATCTGCATCCCTCGCGCATTATTGTTGGCGACCGCCGCGCAGCCGCGCGCCGGTTCGGCCGCCTGCTCCGGGAAGGCGCATTGCGCCAGGATGTCCCGGAGCTCTACACGGACTCCACCGAAGCGGAAGCGATCAAGCTATTTGCCAATACCTACCTGGCGATGCGCATCGCGTTTTTCAACGAGCTGGATACCTATGCACAGCTCAAGCAGCTGGATACGCGTCAGCTGATCGAAGGGATAGGCCTGGATCCGCGCATCGGTATGTATTACAACAACCCGTCGTTTGGCTATGGCGGATATTGCCTGCCCAAGGACACGCGGCAATTGCTGTCCAACTATGCCGATGTCCCGAATTGCCTGATGCGGGCGATAGTGGATGCCAATGTTCTGCGCAAGCAGTTCATTATCGATACGGTCAAAAAACGGCGCCCGGCATGCGTAGGCATATATCGCTTATTGATGAAGGAAGGCGCAGACAATTTCCGGGATTCAGCCGTACTGGATGTATTGCAGGGGCTGGCTGCCGCAGGCATCGCTGTGCTGGTGCACGAACCGCTGCTGGCGCAGCAGGATTTTCATGGCTGTGAAGTGGAACCGGATCTTGAGCGGTTTATGCGGCGCAGCGAGCTGATTCTGGCAAACCGCTGGTCCGCCAGCCTGGCGCCAGCAAAAGATAAGGTTTATACCTGCGATCTATTCGGGCAGGATTGAGTAGGTTTCAAGCCTGTTATCCGGCCCCTGGCGAAATCCGGCATTTTTTGATGATTTGTTTGACATTGATTGTAAGCTTGTCAGGGCTTTTGCTTCTGTTTGTATGCTTGTCATGTAAAAATCCGAATCTAGATTTTTTGCGAGGGAGACTCGGGCATGACTGCCAAAACAGATGCTGCGTTGCGGATCGTACTTTTGGTTGGAGGCTCGGGGACGAGGCTCTGGCCGCTTTCGCGTGAGCAATATCCCAAGCAGTTCTTGCCTTTGCTGGGTGATCAATCGCCATTGCAAGCGACCTGGTCGCGGGCATCGATACTGAGTGACTTGCCGCCTGTGGTTGTTGCCAACGAGGAGCACCGCTTTCTGGTGGCAGAACAGCTGCGCGTGGCAGGCTGCCCGCAAAATGCGCCGCTGATCCTGGAGCCGGCCGGCCGCAATACGGCGCCGGCCATTGCCTTGGCCGCCCTGGAGGCGCTGCAGGACGATGAGGATGCTGTGCTGCTGGTACTGCCCTCGGATCATGCCGTTAACGACGTAGCGGCCTTTACGCAGGCCGTGCGTGACGCTTTGCCTGCGGCCCAGGCAGGCAAATTGGTCGTCTTTGGCGTGGTGCCGGAATATCCCGAAACCGGATATGGCTATATTCATGCGCCAGCCGCCTCGCAGGGGCATGTGGCAGCCGTTGAGGCTTTTGTGGAAAAGCCGGATGCTGAGCGCGCGCAGGCCTATCTTGAGCAAGGTAATTATTACTGGAACAGCGGCATGTTTCTGTTCCGTGCTTCGGCGTATTTGCGGGAGCTGGAGCGTTTTCGCCCGGATATCCTGGCAACATGCCGGGCCGCGATGCAGCAGGCCAGGCGTGATGGCGATTTTGTGCGCGCGGATGCTGCTGCGTTTGCCGCGGTGCCTGCGGAATCCATTGATTACGCTGTCATGGAACAGACGGCCGATGCCGTCATGATTCCGCTGGATTCCGGCTGGAGCGATATTGGTTCGTGGGATGCGCTGTGGCGCATTACGCCGCATGACGAGAATGGCAATGCGGTGCATGGTGACGCGTTGCTGCAGGATTGCCGGAATGTGCTGGCTTATGGCAGCAAGCGTATGCTGGCGGTACTGGGGGTGGAAGATCTGGTCGTGGTGGAGACGGCTGATGCCGTATTGGTGGCAGCCAAGGATCAGGTGCAGCATGTCCGCCGCCTGGTAACGGAGCTGAAAAACCGGAAGCGTTCGGAAGTCGCCACGCACAAGCAGGTATTTCGTCCCTGGGGCAATTACGAAAGCATAGATTCCGGCCCGCGCTTTCAGGTCAAGCGGATTACCGTACAACCTGGCGGCCGTTTGTCCTTGCAGATGCATCATCACCGCGCCGAACATTGGGTGGTGGTGAAAGGCACGGCCCGCGTGACCCGCGGGGATGAGAGTTTTCTGTTGACTGAAGACCAGTCCACCTATATTCCGTTGGGTGTTTCCCATCGTTTGGAAAATCCCGGCGCCATTCCTCTGGAATTGGTCGAGGTTCAGTCCGGCTCATACCTGGGTGAAGACGATATTGTGCGTTTTGACGATGTCTATGGGCGTCAGGAAGGAAAATCCTAAATGTTTTACAGGGGCAAACCCAGCCACTACAACAACGCGTTCATGTTGTTGGTCGGTTTGGGATCGGCGTTACTGAATACGGGGGCAGCCTGGCTGCTGGCCCGGATCAACGTCTTTTCCATTGAACCGTATGGCAACATCCTGCTGCTGATCCTGGGTGTTCTGGCATTTTTCGTTTTCTATTCCTTCAGTTTGCTCATTAGCGCCAGAACCGTCTGGTGGATGCTGGGACAGGCCGTTTTCAGATGGGGCCGGCTGCTGCTGGTTGTCATGGCATCAGGCCTGTTCTTCGTGCACAACGATATGGACATCGGCATGGTGCGCCTGATGCTGATCGAGTGGACCATCCTGGCTCTGGCGCTTCAGTTGGTTTGGATGCTGGTGATGCGCAAGGTCATTCATCAGGTCAACAATTCTGAGGTCAACCGCCGCAAGGCAGTATTCATCGGGATGGGGCGGGAAGCGCAGAAACTGGCGCTGCGGATACAGCGTTCCCCAATTCTGGGCATAGAGATAGACGGCTATTACGCGGAGCAGGAAATCGATAGCTCGGAAGGTGACTTCCCGGCGTCGATCCGGTATCTCGGGACTTACCGTGATGCATGTGAAAACATCGTCGCCAGCGATTACAAAACCGTGTTTGTCAGCAGTGAGCGCAATGTGCCGTACAGCGCGCAGGTCAAGGAACTTGTCCTGCGCTTCTTTGATTCGACCGGGTCCATCTATTTCCTGATGGAAGCGCCCATGACGGAAGACTTTTCCGTGCACGGGACAGAGATAGCTGGCGTTCCCTTGCTCGCTTTGCATGAAACCCAGTTGCTGGGTCTGTTCCGCTATCTGAAGCGGGCGATGGATCTGGTGATAGGCGGGCTGGCCTTGATTCTGTTGTCTCCGGTCATGCTGATGGTGGCTATCGCCATCAAGCTGGATTCGCCTGGGCCGGTCTTGTTCCGGCAGCAGCGTTATGGTGAACGGGGCTTGCCGATTACGGTGTTCAAGTTCCGTTCCATGTGGGCCAACACCGTCAAGCGTGATGACGGCCTGCTGCAGCAAGCCACGGCGCATGACGCCCGCGTGACGAAAGTCGGGCGTATCCTGCGCAAGACATCGCTGGATGAACTGCCGCAGCTCTTCAATGTGATGCTGGGCACAATGAGCCTGGTCGGGCCGCGGCCGCATGCGGTTGAGCACAACGAGTATTACCGCAGGCTGATTCCCGGCTATATGTTGAGACACTCCATCAAACCGGGCATTACGGGCTGGGCGCAGGTGAATGGTTTGCGCGGTGAAACTGAAACGCCGGAAAAAATGCAGCAGCGGATCAAGTTCGACCGTTACTACATCATGAATTGGTCATTGTGGCTGGATATAAAGATATTGTTCCGCACGGCCGTTCTGGTTGTGATGGATAAAAACGCTTATTGAGGCTGTCTAACGGTTTCGCTATCGGCTGTTTTGAAGGATGAAGGAATGTCTGCGTCAGGTGCTTTACTGGCAGGTTTGAGTTTTCTGGTCATAGGCGAAAGCCATATGATTTATGAGTTCAGGGACGCGCTGTATGACTCGCTGCATAGTCAGGGAGCGGCCAGTGTGCATATCGTCGGCGGCTGCGGCGCCAGCGCTATCGATTGGGTCAAGCCCAGGGCGCTGGATTGCGGCGCGGAGCGCAAAGAGGGTGAACCCGGGCAGAACTGGGGTCCAGGACGCGTTAATGCCAGCATGACGAGCCTGATCAATGAAACCAAGCCCGATGTGGTGATGGTGATCATCGGCGATACCATGGGCGCCTATGATAAGCAGGCGTTCCCGCGTGTCTGGGCCTGGCAGGGCGTTACCACGCTGACCAAGGAAATTGCGCAAACGAATACGCCTTGCGTCTGGGTCGGCCCTGCCTATGGCAAGGAAGGCGGCCGTTTCCAGAAGAGCGACGAGCGGGTAGAACGCCTGTCACGCTTCCTGTCGGGCAATGTCTCGCCGTGCGTGTATATCGATTCGCTGGAGATGGCCGCGCCGGGTGAATGGCGCACCTTCGATGGGCAGCATTTCAATGCAGCGGGCTACCAGTCATGGAGCAATGCGATCGTGCATCGCCTGGAAACGCTGCCCCTGATTCAGGAAATCGAGCGTCAGCGCTGAGCCTTGCCTGGCTGGCAGTCAGGGTTGGGCAGCCACTGCTCAGCGTTGCCTGAGGGCTGGCCGGCCGCTGGCGCGGCTTGATAGCTGCGCTGGTAAATCGGGTCCTGCAAGGCCTGGGCCGCGTCCACAATGGACCAGCCTGATGTCTGCAGCCGGTCGATGAGATCGGGCAGCACGGCGGCATTCAGGCTATTGGCGTGCAACAGCAGAATATGGGCAGGATCGCGTCCGCCCAGTACCTGGGGCCAATGCTGGCCTTGCTTCTGTATTTCGCTCCAGACCCGGTTCAGATAGTCTTGGCGATAGGCATGCATGGCGGTTTCGTTGCCGGTCGCCTGCAGTGTTTCATAAGCGGAATTATCCTTCCAGTCTTCCAGCGTGATGGTGGCCGGCGCGACGCCATAGCCGTGCTGGGCCAGCCACTGCATCATGGCGTTGTGCTTTTCCGGCGTATTTCCCTCGTCCAGGTACGGGAAACGCATGCGCGGACACCAGCCAGGCAAGTCGCGCAGCAGGCTTTCGGCATGTTCGATATCGTGCTGGTAGCTGACGGGATCGGTTTGGCTGTATGCCTGATGCTGGTATGAGTGATTGCCGATATGGTGCCCGGCAGCGCTCCAGTCGCGGATCAAGTCCATCCCTGCTGCGCTACCCATGCTGAAACCCGCAGGAAAGAGCATGGCGCGGATTTTATGCTGTGCCAGTACACTGAGTACCCTTTGGTTCTCCTGGACCGCCACGGGCCGGGAAACAGGCTCAAATCCATCGTCGAAGCTAAGGCCTATGGTCTGGGCCTGTGCGCTGCCGCCAAACAGCGCGAGCAGGCTCAATATGCTTGCCGGTAGTCCAATGCGGAAAAGTGCCATACGGGGAACTCGCAAAAAAGGCCATGAATGCAGCGCTGCGTCTGCGTGTTCATGGCCTGTGCCTGATTGCCTGCCGCCAGTCTGGCTGAAGGAAAGATTAAGGCCAGATCGGTTTATCACCGGCAAGAGGCATGTCCAGAACACGCTCCGGGATTTCCCATATTATCAGGCGCGGCGGTGTCTGCTTGAAGGCAGGACTATCGAAATATTCGTTGGCCGCAACTGAAAAACCGCCGCCGTCCTTGGCAAAACCGGGAATAGGGGTTTCCAGCTCATGAGCCAGGAAATTGGCAAATTCCGATGTGCGCGAGAACGATGAGCCCAACAGCGCCACCGTAGGCAGATCGGCATCGCCGAACAAATCATCATCACTACCGGCGGCGCTGTTTGAATCGGCGCCGGCATCCGCCACGGGTTCGAAACGGCTGGGACGGAAGGTTTCGATGGCGGGTTGCCAGTCCGCCGGCAACCAATCGATACCGGCCAGCCGGGTGAGATCCCCCGGCCGCGGGCGGGCAGCATCCTGCACGATGGCGGTACGCTGATGCGGTTCCAGTTTCAGGCCTTGCTCCTGGACACTTTGGGCAATCTGGCGGGCGGCCAGGTGCGCGCCGGTTTCGTTCCAGTGGGTATCGGTTTGCAGGAAGACGGGCTGCGCCTGGCCGTCCAGCGATTGGCTTAAATCCAGCGCGGCAATGCCTTGGGCCTGCAGGCCGGCCACCCATTCGGCCGCCCTGCCCTGCAAGGCGGCGGGCCGCTGCAATTGGCAGAGCCGGGAGGTCTCAATGCGGCTTTTGTCTGGCACGACGGCAACGACCAGGTCTATGCCCTGGCGCCGCAGCTTGTCATGTATCCGTTGCACGGTGTCAGCGCGCGCCTGGGCACTGGCGGCTCCGCCGGGGCGGACTTCCAGTTCTTCGGCCAGAAAGAGCCAGCCAGGGCAGCCCTGGCGGACCTGGTCGCCCAGGTCATGGGCGCTGACCCAGCCTATGCCGCGTTGCAGGTCTGCTGCGGCTTGGGGCATGGGCAGCGTGGCCAGGCTGGTGGCGACTTCCCGGTTGGCGCTGCCGTCCAGCATTTGATCCAGCGTCGTGTCCGGGGGCAGGATAGGCTGCTCCCGTGACAGCAATCCATAGCCGTTGGAAACCAGGCCTGCCGCGATGAAGATCAGCAGCCCTGCGGCGGCCCAGCTTCCTCCGCGATGATGGGACGCGGAGTAACCGGGCTGCTTTTCTGGGGAAAAGGAGTCGTTCATCAGAACTGGAAGTAAAGGAAGGGTGTGGCGCCGCGGCTGACGATCAGGCTGTAGCACCACAGGAAGGCCAGCAATGGCCAGATGCCGCGCAAGAACATCAGGCGCGCGGAAATGGCTTTACCGTCAAACCAGCTTTGCAGCGTGGGCAGAATGATGCAGAGAATGCCGCCCAGTACAGCCAGCGTATGAACAGGGCGCCAGGCCAGCCGCAAGGTATCTCCAAGCGCATAGCCATTGAAACCGAACTGGCCCTGGTACATGGTCAGGGCGTTATCGAAATTGGCGGCGCGGAATAGCGTCCAGGCCAGCATGACAAACAACAGCGTCAGCAGCCAGGAGAGCGCGACCGGCAGCTGGGGCAAGTGCGAACGGCTCCAGGCGCGGGCCACACACAGCGCGGCGCCGTGCGCGGTGCCCCAGATGAGGAAGTTCCAGCTATCCCCGCCGTGCCATAAGCCGGCAATGGCCATGGTCAGCAGCAGGTTGCGGTAGGTGCTGAATGTCCCGTAGCGGTTACCCCCCATCGGAATATAGAGGTAGTCGCGAATCCAGCTGGACAGCGACAGGTGCCAGCGGCGCCAGAAATCCTGGATGCTGCGCGCCACATAGGGGTTATTGAAGTTTTCCGGGAAATGAAAGCCCAGCATCAGGCCCAGCCCGATGGCCATGGCGCTGTAGCCGGCAAAATCGAAAAACAATTGCAGCGTATAAGCCGCGCATCCCAGCCAGGCATCCGCCAGCGTCGGCGCGCTCAGGGCAAAGGCTTTATCGGCGATGGGGGCCAGCGTATCGGCAATCAGCACCTTCATGCTCAGGCCGATCATGAACCGGCGCGCGCCCAGGCTGAAGTCAGCCCAGGTGAGCCGGCGGTTAATCAGTTCGTTATTGACCCAGTCGTAGCGGATGATGGGGCCGGCGATCAGCTGGCCGAACATGGCGATATAGGCCCCGAAATCGATGAAGTTCCGCTGGGCGTCCACCGTCCGGCGGCGCACATCGATCAGGTAGGAGATCGACTGAAGAATGAAAAATGACAGGCCGGCAGGCAGAACCACACGCTGCCATTCGACAGGCATGGCACCGGTCAGGCCGGTACTGCTGTTATAGGTGGCAACGAGAATATTGGAGTACTTGAACCAGCACAGGATGGCGACGTTGGCGATGATCAGGACAGCAAGCAGGCGCCCGGCATCGCGCTCCCGCCCTGCCCGCAACGCTTGTTGCAGAAATAGCCCGCCGCCCCAGGCGATCACCGTGACGGCAATCAGCAACAGCAGGAAAACCGGACTCCACCAGCTGTAGAACAGCCAACTGCCTATCAGTAGTACCAGGTTGCGCCAGGACGGGCGCGACAGTGTATAGATGCACAAAAACGCCGGCAGGAACAGCGTCAGGAATTCCAGCGATGAGAAAACCATGGAGGGGGAAGCCGGGAAAAAGAAACGCCGGAAAAAGGAAATCCGGCAGGAAAGGTTCTGTTGCCTTTAGAACGCGAGACTATCGACGGCGTAGAAAAGACGGGATTGCTTGGCTTCGTGGCCGGGCACCAAAAAGAGGGTATAGCGCTCGCCCGCCTGCAATTTGCCCAGATCGAGGACGGCACCGGTGTCCTGGCCTGCGCAGACAAGCTGGACGGAGAGCGGAACCGGATTGATCTGGCGCCGCGGCGGCGCATTCTTTTCATGCGTGCCGGAAAACAGCGCGGTGTCGCGGCCTGCCACACGGACGACTGCATCGGCGCAACCCGGATCAAGGTTGTAGAAAGCCACAGCGGCCTTCAGCGCATTGAAATCCTCGGGGGATTCGGTAATCGTGGTGGCTTGAGGCTGGCCGTCGGCGGCCTGGGTGACGATGACGGAAACAAAGTCGCCGGGCTGCACGGTGGTCTGCGTAGGGATGACGGCATCCCCGGCGCGGATTTCACCCTTGAGCGGCTGGCCGGCACGCACCGCGAAAAACTTGGATGCTGGTTCGTCCGCCGCCAGTTCCATGGCGCTGCCCGCATTGCCGGAAGCGATGCGGATCGTCGCATCACTGCCGTTCACGAAGCGCAGGAACGAGGAATCTTCGGCCGGCCCGGTCTCATAGAGCGCGATATCTGCGGCCTGGCTGGACAGCGCCAGGGAGGACATCAGCGTAGCGGCCGCCAGGCATTGGAGGGAGCGTGTCATTGCTTGAGGTCCTTGACAATGGGAGAGGCCAGGACGGCATCGGCAATGGCCGCGCCCCAGGATCGATAGCCATTGGCGGTCAGGTGCTGACCGTCAACAGTGGCCCATTGGCCGGGCTGCGAGAGCTTCAAGGAATCGATATAGCCGCAGGGGGCGACATTATTGGCCAGGAACGAGGAGACCTGCTGAACCCTGGCATCCGACTTGTTGAATTTTCCGCCGGTGGTGCCCCAGGGCGGGCCTACCCACAGGCAGGCGGTGTCGGTTGCGGCGATGGCGCGCGTCAGCTGGGTGGTGTTTTGCCAGGCCCAGGTGCGTGAGAACGCAGTTTTTTCGTAGCCCGCCATGGTATCGCCCATGATGACGATCACCAGATCCGGCTTATCCTGGGAAATCAGTTCTGTGATCGGGCGGGTGTGCGCGCCGCCGGGCTGGAACTGGGCCGCTGCGGTACCTTGGCGTTCACCGCCGCCGCAGGTACCGGGGGTCGCCTGCACCCAGTCACCAGGATTGGAGCCGCAGACCCCGATGGAGTGGACCACGGCGCCGCGTGCCTGCAGGTCGTCGTGCAGGGAGCTGATCAGGTAGTTGGGAGCCGTCATGTGGCTGTCGCCGACAATCAGAATGCTCAGGCCTGCAAGAATGGAAGGAAGCATGATGGTTTCTTCTCAGCAGTAATTTATTGGGCGTACGGAGACTGGTACGGGTTGACCGGCAGGTCCAGCGGGCTGGTCACGGGATAAAGCGTGTAGCGCAGGTACAGGCCGCCGCCCCATTGTCTGTAGTCGGTAGCGTTATCCAGCGACAGTTGGCCGCCCAGGGTCAGGTTGCTGCTGAGCCGGTATTCGCCAGCTGCCAGCAGGTTGTAGCCGACGCCAGTACTGCTTTGTCCGGAATAACGTGCTGTTGCGCCGCCCATACCGATGCCTTGCGCCCAGATGGCGGCGGCTTCGGCCTGGCTTTGCAGGACAGAACTGCCGGGGAAGTAATCCGCGCTCTTTTCGTCGAAGTGCTGCAACCCGACTGCGCCTTGCAGCTTGTAGCTGAAGCGTTGGCCGCGTTGCGCCCAGGTGAACGGAACGCTCAGGGCATACATGGACTGCGGGCTGAAATAGCCGCCATGGCCATAGGTGAAGAAGCGCAGGTTCTTGTCGTAGAACGTGGCCGCCAAGTTCAGCCCGGCCGTCAGCGAACGGCTGCTGTCGCGCAGCAGATGCCAGTACGTGCCCGCACCGGCATTGATACGCCAGTTGGATTTCACATTATGGCCGCGCAGCGCATGCCAGCCGCCATAGGCGTAGTAGCCCAGGTCATCGTTATCCTGGCCCAGCTGGAACTGGAAGCCTGTGGCGGTGACGCCACCCCAGCTTTGGCCGGTGCGGCTGTCCGTGGTGCCGGCGAATGACAGCACGCTGTCGGTGACGGCACGGCGTGAGATGTCAAAGGTGTACCAGAAGCGGCGCGAGGGATCGAACATGCCGTCCAGCTTGATGCCGCCAACGACGTTGGTGCGTTGGAAGCCCAATGGCGTGGTGCCGATATCGGCGCTCAGGCCTTGCGTGGCATAACCGACAGACAGGCCGATGCCGCTGTCACGCTGACGCTTCTCGACTTCCGCGCCGTTGAGGGCATGCAAGTAGGCATCGGCATTGCTGCCAGGGGCTACGCTATTGACGGCATGCTGCACGGCTGCGGCCGGGCCGCCGCCAAAGCGGCTGCTGTCGTAATAACCCGTGCCTACCCTGCCCGCGTCGATGGTGACTGGCGTGGCGCGCACGGAAACCGTGCCATCCAGGGCAGGCAGGCGGACTTCCAGGGGGGTGGAAATTTCATTGACCCGGCTGGTGCCCTTCTCGCCATTATTGCTGCGGCCGAAAACGCCGACCCGCACTTCAGGGTTGGCCGATTCCTGCAGGCTATAGAGTTCCTTGCGCAACTCTTCCAGCCTTGGCGACATGACGACGCCATTGGCCAGGACGGGCTTGGCTTCGTCGTTGTACTGGCTGGCCGCCAGGGGCACATCGTACATGGCCCCGGACGACGGCGTCGGCACGGTCAGTGTTTGAACGGACTGGCTGCTGGCCGGACGGGCGATGGTAATCGCCTGCCCTTGCATCGGCGCGCCTTGGGCGGGGGCGATGACGGTGGCTGCGGGGCGCGCCACGGGTTGCGGCGCAGCGGCCTGTATTGTTTGCTGACGGGTGCTTGCGACGGGTTCCGGCACTTGCCTGGACGGCGACGGATAGGCTGCCAGGGGAGCCGGCGCTTGCACGACAGGCGCGGGCTCCTGGAACGGCGGCAGTTCCACTTGCGCGGCAGGCGCGGCCACGGCCACGGCAGTGCTGGTCGTGACGGCTTCGCGATCCAGAATATCGGCCAGTGCCTGCGGCGGCAAGGTAGAGCGCGTGCGCTGGTTCGGCAAACCGACAAAGGGATTGTCGAATTCGTCGGAAGAGGCCTGTGCCAGACGCTGTGCCTGGGCGCTGCCCGAGTTTTGCGTCAAGCGGCGCTCTTCGGCCGCAATGGCGGCGTTGAGCAGATCGCGCGCCTGGCTGGTTTTGCCGCGGGCCCGGTAGAGCCGGGCCGCATTGGCCAGGATTTCCGGGTTATCAGGCGCCAGCGCCACCGCATGGTTGATGGCGGTTTCCGCATAGCGGTAATCGCGCAGTTCGGTGGCCATCATGGCAGCGCCGATCTGCAGATCGGCATTATCCGGATCCTTGGCCAGCAGCAGCTTGTAATAGTCCAGCGCCTTGGCATGATCGCCGCCAGCCGCGTACATACGCGCCAGGGCGCCTTGCACCAGTTCGTCGTTGGGACGCTGGGCCAGCGCGGGCGCCAGGGTGTCGTAAGCAGCCACGAGATCGCCGCGTTCGCGCAGCAAATCGGCCTGGCGCACGGTGTAGAGGAACAGCAGGTCATCAAAGGCCTGCTGGTCGGTACGGTTCATGCGCTGGCTTTGCAGCGTGCGCAGGATGTTGGCTGCCTCGACATCCTGTCCGGTTTTCAGCAGCAGGCCGCTATATGCCAGCAACAAGGAAGTGTTGGGCCGTTCCGAACGCGCCATTTGCTGGCGCAACAGGTTCAGGCCATGCCCGGCGTCGCCGGTATCGGTATAGGCCGAGGCAATGGTGCCCAGCAATTCGGGATCCTGGCCGGCGGCATTTTCGAGGCTGAGCAGAATCCGGCGCGCATCCTGCACCTGGCCGCGCTGGGCCAGCAAACTGGCCTGTTCGGCCTGGGCGTGCACCCACAGGCGGTGTTCCAGCGCAGCCATGGTCGGCGTGCGCTTGTCTTCCGGGATGCGCAGCAAGGTAGCGTGCGCCTTGCCATAGGACCCCAGCTGCATTTGCAGCAGCGCGCTGCTGTAGAGCGCATCCGGCATATCCGGGTTGGAGATCAACAGGCCATCGACCAGCCCTTGGGCTTCCGTGTTGGCGCCTATCTTCAGGTACAGGCGCGCCAGATCGAAGCGCAGCCAGGGGTTGTTGGGGTCCTGGCGAATCGCGTTCTCAAGCGCTAAGCGGGCACCGGCTTCATCACCCCGTTGTTCTGCCTGCTTGGCCTGACCGGCTGCGACGGCAGCGCGCAATTGGCCGATATCATTGATCTGTGCGCGTTGTTCGGGCGTCAGCTTTTCAATGATATCCAGCGCTTGTTCCGGCTGGCCGCGCTGAGCAAGGACACTGATGAGTCCGGTCAAGGCCTCAATGTTATTGCGATTGGAGTTGAAGACGCGGGCGAAGGTACGGGTAGCCTCTTCGAGCTTGCCCTCTTCCACCTGAACATGGCCCAAGGCGTTCTGTGCCGCCGGGTCCTTGCTGTCTAGACGGATCGCCGCTTCGGCATGGCGCCTGGCGGCAATCAGGTCATCATTGCCCAGCGCGCTGGCGGCGGCGTTGACCTGCATCCAGTAGCGCGTATTGTTGAGCGCCTTGCGCCATTGAGGACGCGTGGCAGCAGCCCGTTCCAGCAGTTTTTCCGCCTGGGGCAGATCGTTCTGCTGCATGCGGACAACGCCCAGGCCGCCCAGGGCGTCCGGGTTGTTCGGTTCTTTGGTGAGCTGCTCGCGGAAGGCATTTTCAGCTTCGTTCAAGTCGCCGTCTTCCAGCGCCTTGAAACCTTTGGTGATCAAGGGGGCTTGCACCCAGGCCTTGGCGGCTGTGCCGGTATTGCGGTTTTGGCCTTGGCCGCCGCCCTGCCGTGCCGGCTGCTGCGCAGCGGGTTGAGCTGTGCGCGCGCCTTGCAGCAATTGGCGGATTTCCGTGTCGTTCGGATTCTGCGCCAGATAGGACTGGAAGAAAGGTCGGTATTCGGCGTTGGGGGTACCTACCCAGGTCAGCACACTGCGCCAGGTTTCATTGGCTTCGCTGCCGACAGCGGGATTGCGCGCCAGGCGTTCCAGGCGCCGCAAACCATCCGGGCGGCTGTCCAGATTACGCACCAGGTGCTGCGCCAGCGCCAGTTCGTAGGCAGCATTGTTCGGATTGGCGCGGTGCAGGCGGGTCAGTTCGCGAACCGCGCGATCCAGACCATGGCTGCTGTAGCCCAGGTAGCGGTAGTATTCGAACCCCAGCGGCCCCAGAGGCGGCTTGCCTTGCAAGGCTTTATCGTACTGGGCAATGGCTTCATCCATTTGCCCGGACACGGCCAGGGTACGGGCCTGATTCAATTCGGCCTGAGGTCCGGGCTGGCTGAAATAAATGTCTTGTTCCAACAGCGCAATATGCGAATCGCCAGGATGCGATTGGCGCAATTGCTGCAGATATTGGTTCGCGGCCGTCAGGTTCTTTTTGTCCAGTTCGGCAGCGGCCAGGCCATAGAGCGCCTGGGGGTCATTGGGCGAGACGAGCAGCAGTTTCTGCCAGATTTCCGTGGCGCGCTTGTGGTCGCCACGATCCATCCAGTATTTGCCCTGGCCAGCCAGGGTCGCGCGGGCATCCGCCTGCGCGTAGGCGTCCGTCTGCGCAAGAATCGCTAGCAGACTCAGTGCTATGGTGTATTTGCGTGCGGACATTCCCGTTCCCACTTGAGATTTAAGCTGCCGTCCGCATTGAAGCGATACCGGCCCTGTTGCCAGCCTGTACTGAACAGGTGCAACATATTGTCATAGTACGGCGGCTGGACATCATCCTGCCCCGCAGCGGCATTGATACTGTTGCGCCAAAGCGTCGCGGCGCGCTGTGCTTGCGCATCGGCCATCGCGGTATCGCCCAGCGCCTGAAAATAAGGCACCAGCGCAGACGAAAATCCGAAAGGACCGGTATTTTCGGTACTGCCTGTCATGACCTGCACTTTTTCCGGGGGCGCCTGCAAGCGCTGGGTCGCATCCCGCATGCCATGCAAGGAACGCAGGACAGCGCGAGAGAGCGGGTCTTCCGGGTGAGTCAGGCCAGCCCAGAGATAAACGCGGATGGCATCGTAGCTGCCGAGTTCACCTTTGATCGGGTCGGAAACGAAGTGGCCCGAATGTTCATCATCGCCTTGATAGGCCACCCAGTCCGCAGCAAAACCGGCAGGAGTAATGGCACTGAACATGCGCATGGTGTTGGTGGCAATTTCCTGCCACGGGCCATTAGGCGACAGACGCGCCAGACGGCGCAGAACAGGCAAAGGCAGATAGCTGGGATTGAGTTGCCAGATTCCTTCCGGATGGACGAAATCGCGCGGCCCGGGCAACAGCATTTTCCCCAGGCCGGGCAGATCGTCGATTTCCTTGGCTTCCACCTGCGCCAGCAGCGCCCTGGCTTCCAGCAGGTAGTCCGGTCGGTTCCACGCCCGGGCCGCTTCGGCCAGCGCGTAAATGAACCAGAGTTCGGCATCCGAGGCGGAATTGCTGTCCAGCACGCGCCACTCGCCCTCTTCGCTCTTGCCCCAGATCCAGGCCGGGAGGTTCGTCCCGATATTGCCGCCAGCCAGATTATTGATGGACCAGCGCCAGATTTTTTCAAAGGTGGCGGGGTCGTTGGCGGCCAGGGCAAAGAACATGCCGTATGACTGGCTTTCGGATGAGCTGTGTTGCTTGGGCGTGCTGGCGTCCAGAACCCGGCCGTCTTCCTGAACGAAATGCTTCAGGTATTCCTGCCACTCCTGCCAGTCCTGGACGGGAGGACAGCTATCCGATCCTGCGCGGGCCTGGCGCGCAGGCAGCGCCAGCCCGGCCGCAGTCAGGCCTAGCGCCAGAACGGCCAGGGTCTGGCGGCGGCCTGGATCGGATAGCTGGAGCGCTCCCCGGTGAGGGGGAACACCGTGCTTGCTTATGCGTTTCATTGGTGCGTGTTGTGTTGATCCTGACGGCGGCGAGCCAACCAGCGGATCAGCGAAATCAGGATGCTGGCCAGCAGAAGCACGATCAGAATCGTGACCAGCGTCAGCAGCCAGGGATATTGCGTCAGGTACGGCGCAAGCATCCATTGAATACGCTTGAAGAAGCCCAGGCTGCCGGTGTAATAGGTTTGATCCCCGACCAGCGCATCGACCTTGTTGCCGCGGACGATGGACAAGCTGCCGTGCAGCGGCGTGTCATAGCCTTCCGCCTTGCGGATCGCGGCGGCCGCGTGCGACAGGCCGTCTTCCGCATTGCTGGCGACCAGGACGACGCTGCGTTGCTTGGCGAGCGGAGATTCAAAGCCTGCCACGATGGCGTTCACGCCGTCGCTGGTATAGGCGATTTCATTGCGCTGCGGGTCAACGGTATTGCGGGGGTCAGGATCGTTCCAGCCCAGGACGCGGTACAGCAGATCGGACGTGCCGAAGCGCTTGCCGTTTTCCGCCGTGTAGGCAGCGGGCAGTTCGGCGGACCATTCGGTCAGCAGCGGTTGCGCCGAGCCCGAGGAAATGACGAGCAGATCCTTGTCAGCCTGAGCGCCGACTTTTTCCGGCGAAGTGACCGTGACGTACAGGGCCGGATAGCCGGTTGCTTCGCCCATCAGGCCCATCAGGTCCAGGTAGGTCGAGATTTCCTGCAGCTTGGGGTTCTTGTTCAGAACGACCGCAGTTTCCGACAGATCCGCCAGGCGGGTGAAGGGCCAGCCGCTTTCACCGAAGGACAGCAGGTCCGGCATCGCCTTGTAGTGCGGATAGGCCGTCAGGTCTATCGTCGATTCCGGGTTGATATGGCCGCGTACGTTGTCAATGATGATGTCGCGGCATTCACCCTGCTTGATGTAGTCGTACATGTAGCGGAACTGCAGCTGGGAACGATCCAGCAGCGTTTCCAGCGGGACTTCCATCAGAATTTCGCGCGGCAGGCTTTCGTCCGGCAGCACTTCGACAGCCGCCTGGCCTTCCTGCGTGGCCCGTTGCAGCTCGGCCAGCGAGTACAAAGGCACCGACTTCATGAAGAGGTCATCGACGCTGAACAGCAGCGACGAATTGACCGAGGTCGGCTGCGGGGTGTAGCGGTACTTCAGGTTGATGGGGACGTCTTTTTCTTTCCAGCCGAACAGATCGGGCGGCAGGCGCAGATCAACGCGGATCAGGTCGGGGCTATAGCCGGAAACGTTCAGCTTTTGCGGTTCGATCAGCTCGCCAAAGGAGGCCGGGCGATCCGTGCGCAACCATTTCGGCGCGTCATACGGCTGGCGCGGCTTGATATCGTCGAATTGCGTGATCGTGGCATAGCTGCCGCTCAGCGTCTGGTTACCAGCGGCCAGCGCGATGGCGGCCTGTTTGATTTCCTTGCTGTCTCGGCCCAGCACCAGCAGCAGTTTGCCTGCCGGATCATTGGGGTTGCTGATGACGCTGAGGGTCGGGCCGGACAGCGTTTTGCCGTAGAGTTCGGGGAAAGCGCTGGCATTGTCGGAAAAGACGATGGCATTGCCGCTCGACGGAATCTGGTTGCGGCTGGCGGGGAAGGTCGCGCCACGGTAGCCGGCCAGATTGCCGAACAAGGAGGACAGCGCGCCAGCGCCTTCCAGCACGGGGTCATCTATCTGGCTGGCGAAGACGAACGGCAGGTTCAGTTCGCGGGTATCGCGGAAATCAAAGAACGGCAAGGGGAACAGCGACAGCTCATTGGGCAGGTTGATGCGGTCTATCGCCAGTTCCAGTTGGCTGTTATTGCTGATGTTGGCCCACAGGCTGGAGTGCAGCGGGTCTTCGCATTCCAGCGTGTAGTGGCCAATCAGCTGCATGCGCAGCTGATTGAACGAGGTAATCAGCTGGGGTGGCAGTTCTATGGTTTTTTGCAGATTCTGCCCGGCCGTATCTTTGGGGAGCTGAATCGTGGCAGCGACTTCGTCGTTGATCAGCACATTGATGTGCGACAGGTCGCTGAGCATCGACGGCGAATAGGCGTAGTTCAGGTTGACCTGCGCGCCCTTGACGATTTCGTCTGCGCGGATATTGAACGGCAGGCTGTTGCTGGCATCCACGCCGCGCAGGTTCAAGGGATAGCGGGCGCCCAGTTCCTTGAAGGTCAGGTCGCGGTTGATGGTCGTATCGACAGGCGCGGCAGCGGCGGCAGGCTCATCAGCAGCCGGAGCGGCCATGGCAGGTGCTGCCAACCCCAGCAGCAGGCTGTAGGCAAGAACGGACCACGGCTGAAGGCCGGGAGCGAAAGTAGGTTGGGTAGGCTTCGATTTCATCGTTTTCTCGAATTGATGATCCTGCTTGGGGATCCGCGTAGCGTGTCTCGGGCGTCTGGGCGGGCTGGCGAATCAGGCCAGGCTGCCTGTTACCCAGAGAGTCCAGTTCTTGATATCTTGCGCAGCTGCGCTATCGGGGGCGTAGTCGATGATGCTTTGGCCATGGGCCAGCGCTTCACCCACCGCCGGATCATGGTGAACGATACCGATGGGTTTGCTGCTGTACTCGTTGCGCATGGTGGCCACAATATCGACACACAGCTGGCGTTGGGGATCGAACTGGTTTGCGAGGTAGGCATAACCAGTGAAATCCTTGCGCGGCGTGCAATAGGTGGCGATCAGGTTTTCCATTTGCGGCAGCGTGGCGTAAGAAGCCGCATCGGCCAGCACTACGACGACGGCAAGGTCGGCGCAGCTCAATGCCTGGCGCAAATAAGCAGAAGGCCCTGGTGGGGTATCGAGAATCACCAGGGCATCTTCAGCGAGCGGCAAAGCATGAATTTGATCGCGCAACCAGTTGGGGTCGCTGTTGAGAATACGCTCGAACAGCCGGCGGTCATCTTCGTTGACCATGCCGTAGGGCAAAACCGCAGCCTTGTCCGGCGTGGTCACAACCGCTTCGCGCCAGTCGCGCTTTTCCAGCGTTGCCCGGGAAATGCCGTCCAGGCGCTGTTCATAATCGTTGAGGTGGAACCTCAAGGCATTCTGCGGATCCAGATCTATAAAAAGTATCGGGCGCCTGGAGCGGTGCAGCGACGTGCCAAGGCTGGCACTGATCGTGCTTTTTCCCACTCCACCTTTAGGAGAAACGACGGCAATGATCTTCATGGTTCCGTTTTTTTAATCTTCTGCCTGGTGACTGGACTCAAGACGCTGGAACAGCTGCTTCAGTGACGTGCCTGCCGGTTTGCGGGCCGGCTGTGCGGGGGCGGCAGGGGCGGGGACGGGCGTGTCCAGGGCTGCGGGCGCAGCCGCTTCGGCGGTGTCCAACACTTGTTCCGGCTCCTGCGCTTGTTCCTGTTCCGGTTCAGTTTCGGAAACAGCCTGGCCGGCTTGTTGCCAAAGCGAGAACTTGTCCGCAGCAGGCTCAATGAGCACTGCCGGTTCTACCGGCGCAGCTTCGATTTCAACGGGCTCGACTTCGGCAACAGGTTCGATTGCAGCAATGGGGTCAACCTCAGCAACAGGTTCGACCTCAGCAACAGGTTCGACCTCAGCAACAGGTTCGACCGCAGCAACAGGTTCGACCGCAGCAATGGGTTCGACCGCAGCAACGGGTTCGACCGCAACAACAGGTTCAACCGCAACAACAGGTTCAACTGCAGCAATGGGTTCAACCGCAGCAATGGGTTCGACCGCAGCAATGGGTTCGACCGCAGCAATGGGTTCAACCGCAGCAACGGGTTCAACCGCAGCAACGGGTTCAACCGCAACAACAGGTTCAACCGCAGCAATGGGTTCAACCGCAACAACAGGTTCAACCGCAACAACAGGCTCGACCACTACCGCAGGTTCGGCGGCCGGGATGCTGGCGGCCTGGAAAGCGGGGTTGGTGATGATGACCGGCGCTTCAGCCGGTGTTTGCCGTGCCAGCGGAATGGGCATGGCGGAAAGCGTAATGTCAGCTTGCGCGCTGTTTACGGCGCCCGGCTGTTCTTTCAGCGCGGCCCGAGGCGAGCGCAGAGAATGTTTGGGCGGAACAAACAACGCTTCGCCCGACTCATGGCCTTCCGGCAACGGCGGGTAGATCGCCGGCGGGATCGGCGCATTGTCCGGGTCGAAGTGTTTGGGAATGCTGTGGTGTAACGCCGCGGGCGGAATGACGGGCGCATCCATTTTCATGGCGTTGAGCATAGGCCAGCGCTCTTCGGCATTGCGCGTCTGAGCGGCGCGCGTAATTTCCTTGTACTCGTCCGGCTTGCCGCCGAAGTACTCAAAAAGATTGGAAATATCGTTATCGTCACTCATGACTCGCTCCCCTCCCCGTGGCGTTACGGAGATAGTTTTGTATCAACGGCCGAAATGGAACACCAAGGTGCCAATTTCGTCGGCGTTGCCGCTTTGGGCGACGCGCAGCAGATTGCTGGCGCCGGATTTGTGCAGCCAGGCTTCATAGACGCCTTCCAGGAAACCCGTGGTCCAGGACAGATTGGCAGCGGTGAAACCGGGCAGCAACGGCGAGAAGTAATGGGTAATGACCAGGTGGGTGCTTTCTTCCACCAGAACCACCCGGCCCCAGCCCAGCCGCTGCCATTCAGTATTGATGGCGTCTTGCAGGCTGGCGACGGTCTCGGTTTCGGGCAGAACGGTTTGCTTGGCAAAACGCTCGCCGGCACGGCGGGTCAGGCTGCGCAGATTGGTGCTGGTCAGTTGTTGCGTCAGTTCCTGAGCAAAAACATCCAAAAATCCTTTCCATTGCAGCGAGCATTGTTGTTCGTTCAACTGCAGGAGAATACTGTTGTCCATGACTGGCCCTTGCTTTCAAAGAGGGAATCGGGAAGGCGAAATATTTAAGACACAAGCTTGCGACCAGCCCCCAGTCCTGAAACAGGAGTGGCGGCTGGTCTGACCTATGTACGGGTATCAATCCGGGGCTGGCATAAAAATCAAGTCCAACGTGGTTTTCAAACGGTTGGAAACCGGTCCTGATGGGATATTGGCTGTCGTGTGACGACGCATTTAGCCCGGAATTGAAAACCTATTTTAGACAATTTCTTTTCAATAAAAACAAAGTTGATATTTCTTGATAGTTGCAACGTGGCCATGGAACTTACGTTCCATTAGGCCGCTGTCATTCTTCCCTATCCTGATTCTGCAAACGGCGTTGAGCGCGGGCACGGAATGATATGTACAGCAAGATTCCAGCAACCAGCGATGCCAGCAGGCTAATGATTGTGGCCAGCAGAATATGCCGTTCCAGGAACCATTGGGTATGGCGGAACCATCCGAGCTGGCCAACGTGATAAGTACTGCGGTCCTCCAGCACCGTCACATACTCGCCGTCGATGATGAGACTGGAGCCAGACAGCTTTTTCAGCAGCAGATCGTTGTGCAGCGCGCTCGTTGCCTGTGACAGGGCGGCCGCATTGGGCGCGGCCATGACGACAACACTGCGGTCGCTATTGAGCGGCGACTGGAAACCCGTCACGACGACGCTCTGGGGTGACGGGGGCGGCGTCAAGGCTTCTTCAGCTGCTTCTTCCTTGCTGTCAAACCAGTTCGCAATGCTGCTCCACCAGGATGACGACGCCGAAGATGCGCCGGGCTTCAGGGCCTGGGCGGGGTCTATTGGCAGATAACGCTGCCAGTCACCCAGCATTTGATCGGTCGGGCCGCTGCTAAGGATCAGAATATCTTTGTGCTTGAGTTCGGACAGTTCGTCAGGCGTGACCGCCGTCACATGCGTGGCGGGATAGCCGGTAATAGCGCCAAAATGTCCCAGCAGCGTCAGATAGGCTTCAAATTCCGGATTGCCAGCGTGTGCGGGCAGTGCGATTGCCGTTTCTGACAAATCTGCCATCCGCGTAAACGGATAACCGCCATTGCCGAAGGCCGCCATATTGGGCATTGCAATGAAGTGGGGCAAATCAGAAATATCTATTGTCGATTCCGGGTCAATGCGGCTGCGCATGAAATCAAACAACGTATCCTTGCACGCGCCCCGGGAAATGAATTCATAGTTGAAATGGAAATCCAGCTGCGATTGGGCTGCCAATTGATCGACCGGAATCATCAATTCTGCGCGTGCCGGCATGTCACCGGCATAATTCCAGTTTTCTGCCAGGCGGCCTGTCAGGCTGGTTGCCGGCGGGACCGATGGAATGGGCAGGCTGGCCAGCGGCAGGCTATTGACCTGAACATTCAGGACGGATTTGCCTGAATTGGCGCGCGGCATATAGCGGTAATGCAGATCCAGCGGGACTTCCTGGCCGCGCCAGGAATACAGATCTGGCGGCAAACCGAGATTCAAGCGGATGTAGTCGGGTGAGAACCCTTCCGCCGCCATGCTGGCGGGCGTGGCGATTTCCCCGAAACTGACAGGCCGGTCGGTGGGAATCCACTTGGGCGCGTCATAGGGTTTGCGGGGCGCCAGATCGCGGGCCTGATCAATACGGGCGGATGTGCCGGACAAGGCAGCGGCGCTGGTGGCCAGGGTACGGGCGGCAGCCAGAAGCTCCGCATCATTGCTGCCCTGCACCAGGAGCAGCTTGCCCGTCGGATTGCCAGGATGGTTGATGATGCTGATGACAGGGCCGGCGCTGGCTGCCGGGGCAACCGGGAGATTACCCGCTGCTTTGGCAGTATTGATCAGCACGATGGCGTTGCCGCTGGCTGGCAATTGGCCTTGCAGGACGGGGAAATTGGCGCCGCGGTAATCCGCCAGGGCGCCAAACCAGGAAGCAATGGCGCCTGCCGCTTGCAGTTCCGCTTTATCGGGCGTCCCGGCAAAGACGAAAGGCAGCGTCAGCGGCCGCTGGTCACGGGCATCGAAGAACGGTAAAGGCAGGCTGGAAAGATTGTTCTGGGTATCCAGATACACAACATCCAGTTCCAGCTCGCTGTCTTCATGATCGACGGTTAGCCAGAGGCTGGGGTGGCGCGGATCCTCGCAACCCAGGGTGTAATGCCCGATGAGTTGCAGATTGATCTCGGAGTAATCCGTGAACAGTTCCGGCGGCAGTTCGACCACCCGCTCCTGCTCCTTGCCGGCCTGTTTGGCCTTGAGCGGCAAGGTGGCCGTATGCTCCCCGTTGATGGCAACTTTCAGGTGCGACAAACCATCGAGCAATTCGGGGGAATGCTGGTAGCGCAGCTTCAGGCGCGCGCCGACCACTTGCTCATTTTCGGCGGTATCGACGTGAATGCTGTTGATACCGTCCACGCCGCGCAGCGCCAAGGGATAGTTGGCGCCCAGTTCGCGGAAACGATAGGTATTGGTCGCAGAGACATCAGGCTGGCCAGCGCTGGCGGGAGCCTCGGTTTCGATAGGCGCATCCGTTACGTCATCGGCGTATGCGGCGGGCACCAGACTGAACAAACCTGCTCCGGAAAGCAGGGCAGCCGTGCATGTGGCGATCAGGCGGAAGGAATTCATTTCTCGGAATTCAGAGTCGAAGATGATGCATCTTTGCCTTGCTGCTGCCGCTGCTGCATCCAGCCCAAGAGGCTGGCATGCGTATAGCGGCCGAAAATTCCCAGGCCTTTTACACCGATGTTGATGATTTCCCGCAGAGCCCGCAGAGGCGCGTCCGGTTTCTTGTTGCCCCATTCCCGGATCCAGAGATCGGCACGGGCGAATGTCATTTGTGTGTAGGAAAAACGCTGTTCCGGGCTGAGGTCGTCGATCTTCACGCCGAGCAAACTGCCCTTGCGCATGACAGCCGTGACCGGGATGGCGGTTTCCTCATCTCCGCGGCGCAATGTGATTTCGAGCGATGAGCCAACCGGAATATCCAGCCCTGGCATGATTTCCAGCCCCAGACCCTGTTCGGAAAAATCCCGGGTTTGGCAGGGGTAGGCGCGGCCATCCGGCGTGCGGACCATCGCCGGCAATTCGGCTGCGACCCGGGGGCTGTTGCGGATCTGGCGGGCTTCCGACGCAACGGCCACGCTGGCACCGGTCAGAATCAGGTTGAACAGGCTCCACAGCAGGTTCATGACGATGGTCATGGTCTGGTTGGTGTCATTGCTGGTGTTGAACAACATGATGATGCCAACCACCATACCGGCCAGATTCAGGGCCAGCAGCACGACATAAGGCTTGGCAATACCGATATCGAAATAGGATTTTTCGATCTTGCCGCCCTTGGCCGTCACGTTGAACTGACCGTACTTCGGGTTGATGAAGGCGACCAGAACCGGCAGCATGATGTACCACGCCAGCACGGATTCGTAGATTTCATTCCAGAAGGAGTAACGGAACCGTCCTTGCAGGCGGGAGTTTGTCAGGTTGCTCTGGATGATGTGCGGCAAGGCATAGACCGCGATCATGAGCGCCGAGGCCTCGAACACGTGCGCGCCGAAGAACAGAAAGGCCAGCGGCGCGGTCAGGAAGACCAGGCGCGGCAGACCATAGAAGAAGTGCAGCATGGCATTGAGATAGCACAGCCGCTGCCCGAACTTCAGGCCAGGTCCCAACAAGGGGTTATCGGTACGCGCGATCTGGGCCATGCCCCGCGCCCAGCGAATCCGCTGGCCGACGTGCGCCGACAGGCTTTCCGTCGCCAGGCCGGCGGCCATGGGAATGCCCAGATAGGCGGTGTTATAACCTTTGCGGGAAAGCTTGAGTGCCGTGTGCGCGTCTTCCGTCACGGTTTCAATAGCAATACCGCCGATTTCTTCCAGCATGTTGCGGCGCAGGATGGCGCAGGATCCGCAGAAGAACGAGGCATTCCAAAGGTCGTTGCCGTCCTGCACCACGCCATAAAACAAATCCCCTTCGTTGGGGGTGGAGTGGTAGGTGTTCAGATTGCGCTCGAAAGGATCGGGCGAAAAGAAAAAGTGAGGGGTCTGCAGAATGGCCAGCTTGTCATCGCGCAGGAACTGGCCCATGGTCAGCTGCAGGAAGGAGCGCGTCGGAATGTGGTCGCAATCGAAGATGGCGACATATTCGCTGCCGGTGCGCTCCAGCGCGGCATTCAGGTTGCCGGCTTTCGCATACTGGTTGTTTTCGCGGGTCATGTAGCCGCAACCAACTTCTTCGCAGAATTCCCGGAACTCTTGGCGCCGTCCGTCATCCAACAGATAAACGTGGAATTTATCGCTGGGCCAGTCCTGCGCCAGGGCGGCATAAATGGTTTGGCGGACAATATCCAGGGGTTCGTTATAGGTCGGGATCAGGATATCGACTGTTGGCCAGGTTTCGTGGTCAGCAGGCAGCGCTATCGGTTTGCGCTGCAAAGGCCATGCTGTCTGGATGTAGCCGAGCACCAGCACCACCAGCGCATAGAGCTCAGCCAGCAGCAGGCCATAACCGAAGAACGCATCGGCCGTGGTCTGGAAGTCCAGGGTATGGTTCAAGCGCCACCACATGTACCGGAATGAGGCGGTCAGCGATAGCAGGATCAGGAAAAACGAAATCAGGCGGCCCGGTATTCTGCGCACGATCAGGGCCGTGCCCAGCAGACACAGGGCGAAGACCAGCTGGGACCAGAAGCCCAGCGGCATGGTCACCAGCCCGATCAAGATCAGGGCAGACAGGCAAGTCAGCGCAATTCTGACGACCTTGTTGTTCCAGATCGCTGCGTTGGCAAGGTCGTCCAGCATGTTTTCGGTGCCGGCGCGCCATCCAGTCTGTGGCTTCTTATTCATTGCTTACGATCACCGAAAAGTAGGTTCCCGATACGGGTGGCGCATGCCTGAATATCGTGCGCAGCCTGGGAGTAAGGCGCAAACCCCAGAACATCCTGGTGCTTGGCCAGTGCGTCGCGTACGGCTTGATCCTGATGAACTTGCCCGATCAGGCGTTGCTGCAAAGTGCTTTTCAGCACGTTGTTCACATCACGCAGCAAGGGGCGGTTGCTGTCGGTCTGGTTGACGATGTAATAGGCGCCGAGAAATTCCGGCCGGGAGCGGCCATACTCGTTGACGAGGCGCTCCATGATGGGCAGCGTGGCATAAGAGGCCATATCGGAAAGCGTGACGGCGACAGCCAGATCGGCGCTTTTCAAAACCTGCTGCAAATACACGGACGGCCCGGGGGGCGTATCGAAAATCACGATCGTGTCGGATTTCAACGAAAGCCGGTCCAGATCGGCCAGCGGCCAGGCAGGCGTCTGGGCAATATGCTCTTCAAACGCCATGCGTTCCGTTTCGCTGGCTTGCCCATATGGCAGGAGATAGGCGCCGGGCGCGGTGGAGACAACGGCTTTGCTCCAATCCTCTTGTTGCAATGTGGCTCGCGCAATGCCTAGGCTTGTTTGCGGCGCGCCCAAATGCATACCCAAGGCATTCTGTGGATCCAGATCTACCAGCAAGACCGGATGTCCCGTTTTCAGCAGAGCAACTCCCAAATTGGCAGACAGGGAACTTTTCCCTACTCCACCTTTCGCTGAAACGATGGCTATGGTTTTCATGCGTCTTTTTCTAGTGTCAAAAACCTGTCAAATAAACAGGTTGTAACGATTCGGGCGGGGGTATTTCTGGCACCAGGGCAGGGACAGGCAACCGCATACAGCAAGAGCCGAGGAACTTCGGCTTTTGCTGATATTTTTCTAGTCGATAGTCAAGAATACTGGAATACGCGAGTGTAACGTAGTCGTCCTGCTCACGCCGCAGCGAAAAAGCCGCACTCCTACCTAGTTTTTGTTAGAGATTCTGTAATAAATTGTTAAGCAATTAAGTTAGGTATGACTATACGGAGCAGCGGCGCTACTTTAGCATTAGCAGTGGAACTCAATCGTCAGGCGATAGGTAACTTTAGAATCTTTATCTTTTTCGGACAGAATTGGCTCAGGCCCAGGAATGTTAAGTATTGACAAAAAAGAGGCTACTCATCAAAGACGGTGTAATTATCAAATTGCCTTAGAGACAGAAAGGACAGTGCTGCGGCGACGGGGGGTGAGATGATTGTCACCTTAAGGCCGGAATTATTGGTTCCGGTATGGCTTCCCCTTTTTCTGACGGGAATCCTTCTGGTCATCATTGCGACGCTTTATGCGTTCGTCCCCCGTTCGCGCAGCAGCATGGTGCGGATGCTCATGCTGGCTGCCGGTCTGGCTGGCATGCTGATTTGCCAGGTGCTTTACCATCGCTACGGAAGTGATAGCTGGTGGTGGCTGTCCGTCTGGGCTGCCTATGTCATCGTCTTATTTCTGACCCATGGCAATCTGGTGAGTTTGCCGCACGGGAATAATCACTTACCCACCATTCTGGTTGTATTGGGCGCCCTGGGCATTGCCGCGCTGATCGGCAGCGGGCCGGCGGATATGGGCGTGCGTTCGCTGATTATTCAGCTTGGATTGGCCTTCCTGCTGTTGCAGGGGGCGATCCGGGTTGTCCTGCAACCGGTGCGCGCGCGGCTGGATTATTACCTGGCTGGCGGATTCGCCTTGCTGGCCTGTCTGCTACTGATGCGCGGCTGGTCTCTGGCAGTGGACCTGAATCAGGCGGACAGCCTGATGTGGCTGGGACTGCATATCGGCCTGATCGTAGTCGTGTTCACCATCACGCTGATCCTGCTGGTAGAAAGCATGCGGGACATGATGGAAAACCTGCGGCAGGAAGGCAATATCGACGTCCTGACCGGCATCTACAACCGCCGGGGATTTGAAGAACGCGCCAACATGCTGCTGGCCAGGCGCAGTGCCTGGCCCATCGCCCTGGTCATGACGGATCTGGACTGGTTCAAGGTGGTCAATGATACGTTCGGGCACCCTGCCGGCGACCGGGTATTGAGGCAGTTCGCTTTGGTGCTCAATGACAATGTCAGGGTCGGCGACGTCGTGGGCCGCTATGGGGGTGAAGAGTTCATCCTGATGCTGGCTGCGACCCGCATGGATGATGCGGTCATCCTGGCCGAGCGCCTGCGTTTGCAGATCGAGAGCATGGCCTTTCGCACCTTGCCTGAAGATTTCAGGATTACGGCCAGCTTCGGGGTGGCCGAGTTGCGCAGGGACGAGTCTTTGCAATCGCTGATCCTGCATGCAGATTCCGCGCTCTACGAAGCTAAACGCCGCGGCAGAAACCGCACGGTCGTGTCATGCCCGTCAGCAGAGGTGACGGCCGGCCTGACGGACGACGGCGCCGCAGTCCGACAAAAAGAGTAAGCGGCAGCGTTTTGTCGGGTCGGGTAAAGTGAACCCGGCTACAATCTCCCCTACCCTTGAGCGCGACGCATCGTGGCGTCATATCTGGATAAGCGAGAAGCATGGAT
>NZ_JBQEKA010000025.1:0-40138 GCF_052103615.1 Kerstersia sp.
GTTCTACAGCCGTGATTTGATGCACGCTTTTCTGGAAACGCCGCAAGGCCGGGGTTTGTCTTTTTCCTATCGCCGCAATGGCAAGCTGGTGGTGTATTCGGACGCCGCTGCCCTGGAAGGGGCGCGGCGCCAGGTAGCGCTGCAGGCGCCCTTGGGCTGCGAACAGCAGGTGCTGGATGCGCAGGCGTGCAGGGATGCCGAACCTGCGCTGGCGCACCCGGCGTGCGGCATGGGGCAGCGCATGGTGGGGGGCGTGCTGACGCCCAGTGAAGAAGTCGGGGATTGCCAGGCGTTCTGCACGGGCTTGCAGCAAGTATTGCAGCAGGCGGGGGTCACGTTCCATTACGGATTTCGCATCGAAGGCTGGCGCCGCCGCCCGGGCGCAGGCGCTCATGCGGTATTCGGCGCGCAGGGCGAGATAGACGGGGATGCATTTGTGATTGCCTGCGGCGCGCAAAGCGCGCCCCTGGGGGCGCAGATCGGGCTGGATCTGCCGGTGTACCCGCTCAAGGGTTACAGCCTGACGGTACCGGCGTCGGTAGCGATGCCCGCCTTGAGTATCACGGATCTGGCGAAAAAGACGGTGTATGCGCCCTTGGCTGGCCGGGGGCTGCGCGTGGCCGGGCTGGTGGATATCGTCGGCCAGGATACCCGGCTGGATCCTGCACGGGTGGCGTTGCTGCGCCGCGAAGCGCAGGCCGCTGCCGCGCCCTGGCTGCCCGCGCAGGCGGATGCCGCCTGGGAGCCATGGGCAGGCTTGCGCCCGGCGACGCCCAAGGGCACGCCGGTACTGGGGGCAACGCCGGTACCGAATGTGTTTGTGAATGTCGGGCAGGGCGCGCTGGGCTGGACGCTGGCGCATGGCAGCGCCCGTCTGGTGACGGATGTGATGCTGGGGCGCCAGCCTGGGCTGGCATTCGACGGCCTGGGCTATCGCGCCTAGGCGCGAGCCAGCCTGCGGGCTGGAGGCGAAAAAAAGGACGCAATCATGGGCGTCCGATTTTCTGGCGTTCGGTCATGTGCCGGGGCAAGTGCCAGAACAAAGGCTGGGATAAATTGCCGGGACAGAGGCCGGGCCACGGCCGGGGAAGGCATCTCGGGCTGCGGCAGTGCCGGCCGGGCCTCCCTGGCGGGTGCAGCAGCCTGATTATTTCAGGTGGGCGCTGACCAGCTTGGTCAGTTCAAACATCGAAACCTGATCCTTGCCGAACAGCGGGCGCAGCTTGGCGTCGGCATTGATGTTGCGGCGGTTGGCCGGGTCTTGCAGGTCGTGTTTCTTGATGTATTCCCAGATCTTCTTGGTGACTTCCGTGCGCGGCAGCGGGTCCGCACCGATGACGGCAGCCAGGGTGGGGCTGGGGGTCAGCGGCTTCATGAAGGCTGCATTGGGTTTGCGCTCGGCTGCGGCGGGGGCTTTTGCCATCGTAGGCACTCCTGCGTGATGGGTTGAAAAGGTGTAGCGGCGGCAGCATAACTTGTCTTGGCCCGAAAGACAAAACGGTTCATGCGTGGCCGCAGTAAGCTCTTACAATAGCATCGGCACTGGTCAGGGCAATGCGCGTGGCCGTGATTTTTTCATCATTATGCTTTCAGCCGGGGGGCGTTTGTGTCAGCAGTGACTTCCAACAATTCGAACGGTTCAAGTATCGACAGCCTGACCATCACCAGGCCGGACGACTGGCACCTGCATGTCCGCGATGGCGATATGTTGCGCGCTGTGCTGGCCGATAGCGCCAGCCAGTTCAGCCGTGCCATCATCATGCCCAATCTGCGCCCGCCCGTGGTGACGGCGCAGCAGGCTGGCGATTACCGCGCCCGCATCCTGGCGGCGCTGGAGCAGGCCGGCCTGGCCGGCCGTTTTGATCCGCTGATGACGCTGTATCTCACGGACAATACATCTGCCGAAGAAATCGGACGGGCGGCGCAATCGGGTTTTGTCAAAGCGGTGAAGCTTTACCCGGCAGGCGCAACGACCAATTCGGATGCTGGCGTGACGGATTTGCTGGGGCGCTGCGCGCCGGCGCTGGAAGCCTTGCAGCGCCATGGCTTGCCGTTGCTGGTGCACGGCGAAGTGACCGATCCGGCCATCGACCTGTTCGACCGTGAGGCCGTGTTCATTGATCGGGTGATGATTCCGCTGCGCAAGGCCTTCCCGGAGTTGAAGGTGGTGTTTGAACACCTGACGACCAAAGAAGCCGTGGCGTATGTCTCTCAGGCAGAAGGCCCGATAGGCGCGACCATCACGCCGCAGCATCTGCTGTATAACCGCAATGCCATTTTCCTGGGCGGCGTGCGCCCGCACTTTTATTGCCTGCCGGTGCTCAAGCGCGAAACCCACCGCCTGGCGCTGGTGGAGGCCGCGACCAGCGGCAACCCGCGTTTCTTCCTGGGGACAGACAGCGCGCCGCATGCGCGCGGCCTCAAGGAGCATGCCTGTGGCTGCGCCGGCTGCTACACCGCCTTGCATGCGATGTCCTTGTATGCAACGGCCTTCGATGCCATGGGTCGCCTGGATAAACTGGAGGCGTTTGCCAGTTTCAACGGGGCTGACTTCTATGGCCTGCCGCGCAATACCGGCACGCTGACGCTGTTGCGCCAGGAATTCATGATTCCTGAGCGCCTGGAACGCGGCGGGATCGAGATTGTGCCGCTGGCAGGCGGCGAGCCGCTGCCCTGGACGGTGCAGCAGGACTGAAACTGAAAAATGCCAGGCAACGCCTGGCATTTTTTCGCCGCAGCCGGCGCAGGCCGGCAGGGCTCAGAAGTAGTAAGCCACACCCAGGTAAAGCTGCGGAAAAAAGCGCAGCTTGTTGGCGTCATCCTGGAAGTCGCTGCGCTGCTTCTCGATTTCTTGGTCGGCCATGCCGCCGCTGGCGGCATTGAGGGCCTGATAAAGGTGCGGGTTGACGTTGAAATCGACCTTGGGTTTGCCGATGGCGACGCCTACGTCCGCGGCAAAACCCCAGCCGGGTTTGCTGCGCTGGCCGATGTTATGGCCCCATCCCAGGCCGATGTAAGGCGCGACGTCAGGGAAGCGCACGCGGGCATCAGCGTGGTCGTCGGTGCCGTAGGCAACGGTGGTGTCACCGATGGTCACGGTGCCGCCGTCGGTGGGACGGGCGTCGGCAGTGGCTTTCAGGTCGCGGACGACCAGGCCTGCCGTCAGCCGGAAACCGCTGTCGAAGGGAAACCAGTCCAGATAGCCGCTGGCCTGGTTGCTGGTCAGTTTGGCGCGATAGTCGAAATCGCTGGAATGGCCGTTGCGTTTATAGCTGCCTATGGTGGTGAGGTCGGCGCGCAAGGTGAGGGAAGGCGACAGCCCATGGGCATAACCCAGGCCGGCGCCCAGCAGGCCGGCCTTGGCATAAACGGATTGGGACTGCGCGAGGCCGGGCAGGCTGGCCAGTCCGACGGCCAGCAGGCTGGCGCCGAGAGTGCGTGAAATCATAGAGGGGTTCCTGTGCAGGTCGTGGCGAAAAGGAGGAAGGCTTTCCTCCGCGCCGATTTTAGGAACGCCCTAAGGCCGGGGCTTCCCCCGATTGAGGGATGACGCCCGGCCATTCATCGGGTGTCTGGCGCCGGGGGATTAACCCTGGCTGCGCAGTTCCAGCTGCTCCCAGCGCTCCATTTTGGCCAGGATGGAGGTTTCGATTTCCTCCAGCCGGGCCTGGATGCGCACAACTTCCGAGGGCTGGTCGCGGTAAAGACTGCCATCGGCCAGCTGTTCCGTCAGGGACGTTTGCTCGTTTTCCAGTGCGCTGATCTGGCCAGGCAAGTCATTCAGCTCACGCTGCTCCCAATTGCTGAGCGCCTTGACGCCTTGCGGTTTGGCAGCGGCTTTCTTGCGTGCCGGGGTGTCGTCACGGGCGGCAGCGCGGGCCGCCGCGGGGGACGCCGAGGCGGCAGGGCGCTGGGCCAGCCAGTCTTCGTAGCCGCCGACATAGTCACGCCAGACGCCATTGCCTTCGCTGGCGATGGTCTGGGTGACGACGTTATCCAGGAAGGCGCGGTCGTGGCTGACCAGCAGCACGGTGCCGCTGTATTCCTGCAGCAGGCTTTCCAGCAATTCCAGCGTTTCAACGTCCAGGTCATTGGTCGGTTCGTCCAGCACCAGGATATTGGCGGGGCGGGCGAACAGCCGGGCCAGCAGCAGGCGGGCGCGTTCTCCGCCGGACAGGCTGGAAACGGGCGATCCGGCACGCGCGGGGGCGAACAGGAAATCCCCCAGATAGCTCATGATGTGCTTGCGCTCATTGCCGATTTCCACCCACTCGCTGCCCGGGCTGATGACATCGGCCAGGGTGGCGTTTTCATCCAGTTGGGCGCGCATCTGGTCGAAATAGGCCACTTGCAGCTTGCTGCCCAGGCGTACCGTGCCGCTGTCGGGCGCCAATTCGCCCAGCATGATTTTCAGCAGTGTGGTCTTGCCGGCGCCGTTGGGGCCGATGATGCCGATGCGGTCGCCACGCATGAGCGTGGTGGAATAGTCGCGGATGACGGTGCGTTCGCCGAAGGCCTTGCTGACGCCTTCGAGTTCCGCCACCAGTTTGCCCGAGCGCTCGCCCTGATCCAGTTGCAGATTGACCTTGCCTTGCAGATCGCGGCGCTGGGCGCGTTCCACGCGCAGTTGCTCCAGGCGGCGCACGCGGCCCTCGTTGCGGGTACGGCGGGCTTCCACGCCCTTGCGGATCCAGACCTCTTCCTGGGCCAGCAGCTTATCGAAGCGGGCTTCTTCAAGGCGCTGCGATTCCAGCCATTGCGCCTTGTGTTGCTGCCATTGCGAGAAGTTGCCGGGGAAACCGAGCAGTTGGCCCCGGTCCAGCTCGACGATGCGGGTGGCCACGGCATCCAGGAAACGGCGGTCGTGGGTAATGATGATGACGGCGAAGGCGCACTGGCGCAAGGCATCTTCCAGCCAATTGATGCCGTCAAAGTCCAGGTGGTTGGTGGGTTCGTCCAGCAGCAGCAGATCAGGCTCATCGGCCAGGGCGCGCGCCAGCGCGATGCGTTTGCGTGTGCCGCCGGACAAGCCGGTTGCCGCTGCCGCGCCATCCAGGCCCAGTTTTTCCAGCAGGCTATCGACGCGGGCGGGTTTGCTCCAGTCTTCCGCGTCCAGGTCCAGCGGACCGGCGACAGCGTCGTGGATGGTGCCGCTTTCGTCGATATCGGGTTCTTGCTCGACGGTGCGGATACGCAGGCCGGAGCGCACGCGCCGCTCGCCGTCATCGGGCTGGATGACACCGGCCAGCAATTTCAGCAACGAGGACTTGCCTGCGCCGTTGCGGCCGATCAGACCGATGCGCTCGCCTTCCTGGATGGACAGGTCGGCATGATCCAGCAAAGGGTGGTGGCCGAAGGCCAGTTGCACTTGAGTCAGGGAAATCAGGGGAGCAGACATGGAAACACAATCAGGAATTCAGGGGCAGGCGCCTGCGGGCGCCAGGAATGCTCCTATTGTCGCAGGCAATGCCGCCCAGGGGGGAATCGGCGGCGCTGGAGCAGGTGAATAGCGGCCCGCCTTGCAGCTTGATTGCTCATTGTAAATTTTAGTAACGCAAGTGTTGATGTATTCTTGGGCGCCGCTGCCTCCGGCACGGCGCAAGGATGCGGGCTTGCGTGCCTGCTGGCTGGTTTTCAGTCCTTGCGCTGGCGGTATTTTTTCCGGGCGCCGCAAACCGCGGGAGCGGCGTCGCAGAGGTAAATGGCCAGGGGGCTTGCAGGGTCGGTTTTATGAGTGTCAGACGTAAGGGAAAACAGCATGAGATACATTCTGATGGCAATAGGCGCCGCCGTGGTGGCGTACCTGCTGGCGCTGGGCATCCGGGCCTGGCTGTCGAAAAACCGCTGAATACCGCTGCGCCGGACGCCGGCCAGACACCCCAGCCTCCGCCAGCCCGGCCAGAGGCGGTTGCGCCGCCAGCTGCGCCTGCTGCACCGGCGGCCGTTGTTCCCCATTCTGATATGCCTGCTGCGGCAGGCGCTATTCCGCCAATGATTCATGGAGTTTCAGGCATGACCAGCAAACCTTCGGCACCGCTCAAGAACGCCGCCCGCTTCGGGCTATTGTTCCTGGTGCTGTTCGTCATCATTATTCTTGTCGCCTTTGGCGCATTCTTTCAGGTGGATCAGGGCGAACGCGCGGTGGTGCTGCGCAACGGCAAATTGTCCAGCGTGGCCGAGCCCGGCCTGGGATTCAAAACGCCGGTGCTGGATTCCGTGCGTTTCGTGTCGGTGCGCGACCACAACGTGACCATGCCGCTGGAAGCCTATTCGTTCGATCAGCAGCCGGCCAATATGAAGGTGTCCGTCACGTACCGGGTGCCTGTGGATAGGGTGGCGGATCTCTATAGCGAATACGGGACGCTGGAAAATCTTCAGGTGCGTGTGATTGAGCGCCGCACACCCGATGCCGTGAAAAACGTGTTTGGCCGTTTCACAGCCGTGCGCGCCATCCAGGAGCGTGAAAAGCTGGGGGTGGAAACCGTGCAGGCAGTGTCATCCGCCATGCGCGATGCGCCGGTGCAGATCGTCGGCGTGCAGGTCGAAGAAGTCGGTTTTTCCAAGGCCTATGAACAATCCATCGAGCAGCGCATGCTGGCTCAGGTGCAGATCGAAACGACGCGCCAGCAGAAGCAGACGGCGGAAATCCAGGCGGATATCAAGGTGGTGCAGGCGCGTGCCGAAGCCGATGCGCAGCGCGAACGCTTTCAGGCCGAGGCCGATGGCATCCGCATGCGCGGCGAAGCGGAGGCCGCGGCGATTCTGGCGCGCAGCCAGGCATTGGCCAGCAACTCCAATCTGGTCAACCTGATTGCCGTGGAAAAGTGGGATGGCGCCTTGCCGTCCACGCAAGTGCCAGGCTCGGCCATGCCATTTCTGGGCGTGAAATAAGGACTGGCGTTTTCGTTTGCGGCGGGCAGCGCGTATCGCGCTACAATCGCCGCCGCAGGATGGACAGGCAATCGCGGCGCAGCAATGCGCCGAGGAAGGTCCGGACTCCATAGAGCGGGATAGCGGCTAACGGCCGTCCGGCGTAAGCCGAGGACTAGGGCCACAGAGACGAGTCTGGCGCGGGGGCATGCTTGGCATGCACGGTTACGGCTACTCCGTAACCTGCGGTCTGGTAACAGACCGCGGCGCGTCAGGGTGAAACGCGGCAACCTCTATCCGGAGCAACGTCAAATAGGCATGCGTGCGGTTTCGGCCGCGCAGGGCGGCTCGCCCGAGCATGCGGGTAGGCGGCTAGAACCCTGTGGCAACGCAGGGTCCAGAGGAATGATTGCCGGCCGGCGCAAGCCGGCCTACAGAATCCGGCCTATCGTTCATCCTGCACTGAATGCCATCTCATTGCCGCGTCAGGCCCGGGCCTGACGCGGCATGTTTTCTTTCCGCGCATGCAAAGGCCCGGCTGAGGGTGGTGCCGGCCATGTTCCTGGCGGCAAAAAGTGCCGCTTGGGTGGCGCCTCAGCCCAAGCGGTTCGGGCGGATGGGCAGCGTTTGTTTGCCCCTTCCGGGAGGCGGCGTTTGCATTGTCTTACAGATGGCGCAAGCCTGCTTCTCCCTCTCAAAGTTAACACCTGGCTTTTACATCACTGGTTAACTTTCTGATTTTGAAGCATATTTTTCTATGTAAGAAAATATGTCAATCCTAAGTCCTTGTTGTCATTGAAAAAAACCGGGATTCCGACTTGACCGCCTTATGTCCATCTCTTAAAGTGGGGGAAAGTAGGTTTTTGTGTTTATTAGTGGGAGAAAAGGGTGTTTCAGGGAAGCAGCGCACTCACGCTGGATGCCAAGGGGCGGATGACCATTCCGGCTCGGCATCGTGACGCCCTGATGGCCCAGGCGGAAGGCCGCCTCACCCTTACCCGGCACCCGGATGGGTGCCTGTTGGTGTACCCCCGCCAGGCATGGGAAAAAAAGCGCGAACAGATCGTGCAATTCCCCATGAATGCCCGGGCGCTGCAACGGCTGCTGCTGGGTAATGCCCAGGATGTTGAGCTGGACAGCGCTGGCCGCGTGCTGGTGGCGCCGGAGCTGCGGCAAGCAGCCGGGCTGGTCAAAGAGGTCATGCTGATGGGGCTGGGAACCCATTTCGAGTTGTGGGATACGCAGTTGCTGGCCGCCAAGGAGGCGCAGGATCTGCAGCAGGGCATGGCGGACGTTTTGAACCAGTTTTCTTTCTGACGGGGCGGTATGGAGTTCGAGCATCGGTCCGTCTTGCTGACGCCGACGGTGGAAGCGCTGTTGCCGGTAGATGGCGCGGGCCACCCGCGCCGCAGCGGTGTGTTTGTCGATGGCACTTTCGGGCGCGGCGGCCACAGCCGTGAGCTGTTGTCGCGCCTGGATGGCGAGGCCCGGCTGGTGGTGTTCGATAAGGACCCGCAGGCCATTGAGGTGGCGCGTGAACTGGCCGCTGCCGATTCGCGTGTGACGGTGGTGCATGACGGTTTCGCCACCATGCCTGAAGCGCTGGATAGCCTGGGGATTGCCCAGGTGGATGGCGTGATGCTGGATCTGGGGGTTTCCTCGCCGCAGATCGACGATGCGCAGCGCGGTTTTTCGTTCATGCGGGAAGGCCCGCTGGACATGAGGATGGACACGACGCGCGGCCTGACCGCCGCGCAGTGGCTGGCTGAGGCCAGCGTGGATGAGATGCGGGAGGTCATAGCAGACTATGGCGAAGAACGGTTTGCTTTTCAGATTGCAAAAGCGCTTGCAGCGCGCCGCGAAGTACGGCCGATACACAGCACACGCGAGCTCGCCGAGCTTGTCGCCGGCGTCGTCCGCACCCGTGAAAAAGGCCAGCATCCGGCCACCCGTACGTTTCAAGCTATACGGATTCACATCAATCGGGAGCTCGAAGAGCTCGCGCACGCCCTCCAGGCAGTTGTAGGCCTGCTGGCAACCGGTGGGAGGCTGGCTGTGATCAGTTTTCACTCTCTCGAAGACCGTATGGTCAAGCAAAGCATCGCCGCCGCCGGGCAATTGGATCCGGTGCTGGCGCGTATGCCTTTGCGGGAGAGCGAACTGCCGCGTCCAGTCATGCGGGCGGTGGGGCGGATCAAACCGGATGAGGCCGAAGTCGCGGGCAATGCGCGCGCGCGTTCTGCCGTGCTGCGTGTGGCTGAACGCACGGATGCGCCCTGGCGCGCCGATGCGATCTTGCCGCAGCAGGCAGCGCTGCCGGGTCGGCCTGGCGCCGCGCGCGGGCGAGGTAAGCGGCGATGACGCGCCTACTGTTCGTGCTGGGCTTATTGCTCATGCTCTCAGCCGCTTCCCTGGTGACCAGCCAGTACCAGGGGCGGCGTGCGTTCATCGAACTGGAACGCGCCCGGGCCCAGGCCAATGACCTGGATCTGGAGTGGCGCCGTCTGCAACTGGAGCGTGCTGGCCTGGCGCGTAATGCCAGGGTGGACGATGTTGCCGTCAATGAACTGCGCATGGTGCCGGTGGATCCGCAGCGGGCACTTTATTTCAATGCGCCGGCAGCGGCGCAGCCCGGGGGCTCATGATGCGCCGCGCTCCCTTTTTCAACAATCCGGTACTTAAGAGCAGCCTGCCCCTGTGGCGGGCTCGGCTCGTTTTTATCCTGTTGTTTCTTGGCTTTGCTGTGCTGGCGGGCCGGGCGCTGTTTTTGCAGGGGCTTTCCACCGAGTTTCTGCAACAGCAGGGCGAGCGCCGCTATGAGCGCACGCTGACGCTGCCCGCGGTACGCGGCAAGATCATGGACCGTCATGGCGAGGTGCTGGCATCCAGCGTGCCGGCGCGCGCGGTGTGGGCGATTCCCGAAGATGCGGCCGGCGCTTCGCCGGAAAACCTGGCGCAGCTGGCGGCCCTGCTGGAAATGAACGCGGCGGATATCCAGTCGCGCCTGAGCGATACCAGCCGCAACTTTGTTTACCTGAAGCGTCAGGTACCGATGGATGTGGCAGAACAGGTTCAGGCATTGAAGGTGCCGGGCGTGTCCTTGCAGCCGGAAATGCGGCGCTACTACCCGGAGCGTGATGTCGCTGCCCACCTGGTGGGCTTCACCAATCTGGATGGCCGGGGCCAGGAAGGCGTGGAACTGGCGTTCGAGTCCATGCTGTCCGGCAAGGACGGCAGCCGGCGCGTGATCCGTGACCGCCTGGGCCGGGTGATTGAGGATGTGCGCGATATCCACCCGCCGGTGGACGGGCAGGATATCCGCTTGTCCATCGACATGCGTTTGCAGTTCGCGGTCTATAAGGCCTTGCAGGACGCGATGGAGGAAAACAAGGCCAAGGGGGCGGCGGCTGTCGTGCTGGATGTCCGCAGCGGCGAAGTGCTGGCGCTGGTCAATCTGCCTTCCTATGATCCGAATGACCGCACCGGGCTGCGCGGCGACATGCTGCGCAATCGCGCCGTCACGGATACCTTCGAGCCCGGCTCCATCATGAAGCCGTTCACGGTCGCGCTGGCGCTGGATTTGAAACGTATCGGCGTCAACAGCACCTTCGATACCGGCAATGGCCGCATGGTGTACCAGGGCCGCACCATCAGCGACGTGAGCCGCAATGGCGTCATTACCCCGGCAGACATTCTGCGCCGTTCGAGCAATATCGGCATGACGCTGATTTCGGAAAAGCTGTCGGCCCAGGAAATGTGGAGCAAGTTCACGGAGCTGGGCTTCGGGCAGGCGCCCAAGATCGGTTTCCCCGGCGTGGCGGCGGGCAGTTTGCGCCCCTGGGAGCGCTGGCGCCTGATTGAAAAAGCCACCATGTCCTATGGCTATGGCCTGTCGGTCTCGCTGATGCAGGTCGCGCGCGCTTTCGCGGTTTTTGCCCGTGATGGCGATGTGGTGCCTTTGTCGCTGCTGCAGCGCGATGAGGCCGCGACCGGCACTCAGATTTATACGCCTGAAGTGGCGCGCAGCCTGCGCAGCATGCTGGAAGCGGCTGCCGGTGAAGACGGCGCCCGGCGCGCCCGTGTGGACGGTTATCGGGTGGCGGGCAAGAGCGGAACGGCCCGCAAGATTGTTGACGGCAAGTACAGCACCCGGCATTTCCGCAGTTCTTTTGTTGGCTTCGCGCCGGCGTCAGACCCGCGTCTGGTCGTGGCCGTCAGTATCGACGAGCCAGGTGCCGGCGCTTATTACGGCGGCCGCGTGGCGGCGCCGGTGTTCTCTTCCATCATGGGGCATTGCCTGCGCCTGCTGGGCGTGCGGCCGGATGCGCCGCTGGACGGTGCGGTGGCGGCGGCAGGAGGGGCGCTATGACCGAGACGAAGCGCATCATGCTGGAAGGCGTGGACAATATCCTGGGCTGGCTGCGCGCGCAGGTGTCGGCGCAGGCGGATTTGCATCTGGATTCGCGGCGCTTGCGCCCGGGCGACGTGTTTCTGGCCGTGCCCGGCGTGCATGGTGATGGCCGGGCCCATATTGCGGCGGCGCTGGCTGCCGGGGCGCGGGTGCTGGCCGATACGGCCGCGCAGCCGTCGGGGGCGCCATGGCAGATGGATCCGGCGCTGGCAGGTGCTGGCCTGGCCTGGGCGCCTGGCTTGAAAGCCTTGCTGGGCGAGCTTGCCCATGAGTGGTATGGCCGGCCGTCGCAACACCTTAAGGTGGTGGCCATCACTGGCACCAACGGCAAAACGTCTTGCGCTCACTGGATTGCGGATGCGCTGAACGGCAGCGGTATGCCTTGCGGCGTGCTGGGGACGCTGGGCACGCGCTGGCCGGATGGCAGCAGCGTAGCGGGCAGCCTGACGACGCCCGATGTGGTCAGTGTGCATCGCACCCTGGCCGCGCAGCGTGCCGCAGGCGCGCAGGCGGTTGCCATGGAGGCGTCGTCCATCGGGATCGAGCAGGGCCGCATGGATCAGGTGCGCGTGCGGATCGCGGCCTGGACCAATCTCAGCCGGGATCACCTGGATTATCACGGTTCCATGGAAGCCTATGCGGCCGCCAAGGAAGCCTTGTTCCGGTTCCCTGGCTTGCAGGCCGCCGTCATCAATCAGGATGATGCCGCTGGCCGCGCCGCTTGCGGGCGTTTGCCCGCAGGTCTGGATGTCTGGACTTACGCCCTGGCCGCTTCTGCGGCGGATCAGGCCAGTTCGGCCCGCTTGGCGGCACGGCAGGCAGTGGCGCCACAGGCAGCCGAAGGGCTGGCATTCGCGCTGGAAGAGCGCGAGGCTGGCCAGGCGCCGCGGCAGGCTGATGTGGCGAGCCAGTTGCTGGGTGAACACAATATAGAGAATATGCTGCTGGTGGCGGGCGTGCTGCGCGCGCTGGGCCTCAGCCTGGCTGACGGCGCGGCGCAACTGGCACGGCTTCAGCCCGTTCCGGGGCGCCTGGAGCGGGTGCTGTCGCCGGGCCAGGAGGCTGCCGCGCAGCCCCTGGTGGTGGTCGATTATGCCCATACGCCTGATGCCCTGGCGCGTACGGTACGGGCGCTGGCGCCTCTGGCCCAGCGCCGTGGCGGCCGTTTGCTGTGCCTGTTTGGCTGCGGCGGCGACCGCGACCCGGGCAAACGCCCTTTGATGGCGCAGGCCGCTTTGGCGGCAGACCGCGTGATTGTCACCAGTGATAATCCGCGCAGCGAACCGCCAGGTAGCATCATTGCGCAGATTCTGGCCGGCGTGCCGCCAGAGCGTCAGGTGGAAGTCATTGCCGACCGCGCTGAAGCGGTGCTGCATGCAGTCTGGAGCAGCGCGCCTGCCGATGTTCTGCTGCTGGCTGGCAAGGGCCACGAAACTTATCAGGAAATCCAGGGCCAGCGCCATGTCTTTGACGACAGGGAATGGGCGCGCCTGGCATTGTGGTGGGGGACGGGGCGCGATACGACCATGGACGCGCGCAAACTGGCGGCAGGGGAAGTGTTTGTCGCGCTGGCCGGCGAACGCGCCGATGGCCATGACTATGTGGCGCAGGCCGAAGCGGCGGGCGCCGCCGGGGCGCTGGTGGCGCATCCTGTCGCGGGCCTGGCCTTGCCGCAATTCGTGCTGGGTGATGGCCGCGCCGCGCTGGCGCGTCTGGCCACGGCCTGGCGCCGCCGCTTTGATATCCCGGTGATTGCGGTGACGGGCAGTAACGGCAAGACCACCACCAAGGAAATGATTGCCGCCGTGCTGGCTGCCTGGGTCGGAGAATCCGCCAGGCTGGCGACGCGCGGCAACCTGAATAATGAACTGGGCGTGCCGATGACGCTGTTGCGCCTGCGCGCCGGGCACCGTGCCGCCGTGATCGAGCTGGGAATGAACCACCCCGGCGAAATCGCCGTGCTGGCCGCCATGACGCAGCCGACCGTGGCGCTGGTGAACAATGCGCAGCGCGAGCATCAGGAATTCATGAAGTCGGTCGCTGCCGTGGCCGAAGAAAACGGCGCGGTGCTGGCTGCCTTGCCGGAAAACGGTATGGCCGTCTATCCGGCGGATGATGACTATGCGACCGTCTGGGATCGCCTGTCCGGCAGCCGCCGCAAATACCGGTTCGCGCTGTCTGGCGCGGCAGAACTGACTGCTGCCGAACCCCAGGTGACGCCTGCAGGGGTATCGGCCATGGCCAGTTTGCCGGATGGCGCTGCCCGGACGCTGACGACTGCCATTCCTGGCGTGCATAACCTGCGCAATGCTATGGCAGCCCTGGCCTGCACCCTGGCGGTGGGGGTGCCGGTAACGACGGCTTTGCAGGCTTTGCAAGATTTTTCACCCGTTGCCGGACGCATGCATGCGCGCCGCCTGGCCGCGGGTGTCTGGCTGATCGACGATAGCTACAACGCCAACGCCGATTCGGTGCGCGCCGCCATTGATGTGTTGGGCAGCGTGCCTGGCCCCAGGGTATTGGTGCTGGGGGATATGGGTGAAGTGGGGGATCAGGGCCCTGCCATGCACGAGGAAGTGGGGGCCTATGCCGCCAGCCGGGGCGTGGATGTACTGGTCGCCATGGGAGAGTTGTCGCGCCGTGCCGTCGCCGCCTTTGGCGCTGGTGCTGTCTGGGTGGATACGACGGAGGCGGCGATGACGGCGGTGTGTGCTGCGCAGCCTGCCGTGGTGCTGGTGAAGGGATCGCGTTTCATGCACATGGAAAAAATCGTGGCGGCTTGCGTTGCCGAATGGGATAACGGGGAGGCGGCGCATCATGTTTCTTGAACTGGCACGTTGGCTGTCCGACCACCATTTCCGCGCGTTCGGTGTGTTTGAGTACATCACGCTGCGCGCCGTGCTGGCCGCCGCGACGGCTTTGTTTATCGGCCTGCTGGCTGGCCCCGCCGTGATCCGCAAGCTGACGGCGATGAAAATTGGCCAGGCCGTGCGCAGTTATGGCCCGGAAACCCATCTGGTCAAGACCGGCACGCCCACCATGGGCGGCGTGCTGATTCTGATCGGCATAGGCGTGAGCACCTTGCTGTGGGCCGACTGGGCCAACCGTTTCGTCTGGGTCGTCTTGCTGGTCACGTTCGGCTACGGCTGGATCGGCTGGGCGGACGATTACCGCAAGGTGGTGCACCGTGACCCCGAAGGCATGCCGGCGCGCCAGAAGTTTTTCTGGCAAGCCTTGATCGGCGCCGTCGCGGCGGTCTATCTGGCCTTTGCCGTGTCCGTGCCCGCCAATATGGAACTCTGGCCCTTGTTCAAAGCCTGGGTGATGAGCGGCTTCACGATGGCGCTGCCGGATCAGGCCGATCTGATCGTGCCGTTTTTCAAGAGCGTCAGCTATCCGCTGGGGGTCTTCGGTTTTGTGATCCTGACCTGGCTGGTCATTGTCGGCACCAGTAACGCCGTCAATCTGACCGATGGCCTGGATGGCCTGGCCATCATGCCGACCGTCATGGTTGGCGCGGCGCTGGGCGTGTTCGCCTACGTTGTGGGCCGGATTGATTACTCCAAATACCTGCTGTTTCCGTATATCCCGGGCGCGGGCGAGCTGATGGTGCTATGCGCCGCGCTGGCCGGGGCGGGCCTGGCTTTCCTCTGGTTCAACACCTATCCGGCTCAGGTCTTCATGGGCGACGTCGGCGCGCTGGCGCTGGGCGGCATGCTGGGCACGATCGCAGTGGTCGTGCGCCAGGAAATCGTGCTGTTCATCATGGGCGGCGTGTTTGTCGTCGAAACCCTGTCGGTCGTGCTGCAAGTGGGCTGGTTCAAGTACACCAAGCGCAAATATGGGCAGGGACGGCGCCTGTTGCGCATGGCCCCGCTGCATCACCATTTTGAAGTCGGTGGCTGGAAGGAAACACAAGTCGTGGTGCGTTTCTGGATCATCACCATCATGCTGGTCCTGGTTGGTCTTTCTACCCTGAAATTGCGATGAATACCCTGCAAGCTTCCTCTTCGGCAGACGCCCGTATCCTGGTCCTCGGACTGGGAGAGACGGGTGCGGCAGCAGCGCGCTGGCTGGCCTGTCAGGGCCTGCGGCTGCGCATCGCCGATACGCGGGAAGCGCCGCCGGGCCTGGAAGCGTTGCGCGCTGCGCTGGCCGGGACGGATGTCGAATATCACCTGGGCCAAGGCTTGCCTGTGTCCTTGCTCGATGGCGTGCGGCAACTGGTGCTTAGCCCTGGCCTGGCGCCGGGCCAGGCGCCGGTCAGTGAATTGCTGGCCCAGGCCGCCGTCGGCCAGGTGGAAATCGTCGGTGAAATCGAATTGTTCGCGCGCGCCCTGACGGCCTTGCGCGAAGAGCGCGGCTATGCTCCCCGCCTGTTGGCCGTGACGGGCACCAACGGCAAGACAACCGTGACATCGCTGACGCGTCACTTGCTTGAAGCGGCGGGCCTCAGCGCCCGTGCGGCCGGCAATATCAGCCCGGCTGCGCTGGGCGCGCTGGCCGATGCGCTGGATGCCGGTGACTTGCCGCAAGCCTGGGTGCTGGAACTGTCGAGCTTCCAGATGGAAACGACGCGCAGCCTGCAAGCCGATGCGGCCGTGGTACTGAATGTGACCCAGGATCACCTGGATTGGCATGGCGGCATGGATGCCTACGCCGCCGCCAAGGCGCGTCTGTTCGACCAGGCTCGCATCAAGATCGTCAACCGCGAAGATGCCTGCGTGTGCGGCATGGTGGACAGCCTGGACCATAAGGATGTGCGCAGCTTTGGCCGAGGCGAGCCTTCGTTGGCCGGTGACATGGGCTTGGTCTCGGTGCAGGACATCGTCTGGCTGTCTGCCAGCGAAAACACGGATTTTGCCGACGTGGCCCCAGCGGCCGCACGCCGCGGCAAGGCGCTGCCGGCGGATCCGCCGCGCCAGCCCGGCCGTGATAGCCGCCTGATGCCGGTCGATGCGCTGCGTGTGCGCGGCTTGCACAATGCGCTCAATGTCCAGGCCGCGCTGCTGCTGGCCCGCAGTCTGGGCCTGCCGTGGGCACCTTTGCTGCGCGCCGCCGGCCTGTACGAAGGCGAACCGCACCGCATGACGTTTGTGCGCAATATCGTTGGCGTGGATTTCATTAACGACAGCAAGGGAACCAATGTCGGCGCCACGCTCGCAGGCCTGGATGGCCTGTCGCAACCCGTGGTGCTGATCGCAGGCGGCCAGGGCAAGGGGCAGGACTTCACCGAATTGGCGCAACTCGTGGCGCGCCGCGCGCGCGCCGTCGTGCTGATAGGCCAGGATGCTTCCGTCATTGATGCCGCCTTGCGCCAGCAAGGTGTGCAGGCGCTGCGCGCCGAGACCATGGATGAAGCTGTCCGCGCGGCATTCGCGCAAGCGCAGAGCGGCGACGCGGTCTTGTTGTCGCCCGCCTGCGCCAGCCTGGATATGTTCAAGGGCTACCCGCAGCGCGGCCAGGCGTTTGCCGATGCCGTGCGTGAGCTGGCGCTGGATAACGGGGAGGTCGCATGAGCCTGCTTGACGGCGTGAGCAGCAGTGTCAATGCGGTACGCCCTGGGCGCACGCGCATGCGCGGTTACGACCTGCCGCTGGTGGTCGTGGCGGTTGCGCTCTTGCTGTTTGGCTTGCTGATGGTGTATTCCGCCTCGATTGCGCTGGCGGACGGGCCGCGCTACGCCAGTTATGGACGCTATTACTTCGTTATCCGCCATGGCATGTTCCTGGTGATCGGCCTGGTGGCCGGCGCGCTGGTGCTGACGGTCTCCATGCAGGCGTGGCAACGCCTGTCGGTGCCTTTGTTCATCGGCACCATTCTGTTATTGCTGGCGGTGCTGATCCCGGGCATAGGGCGTGAAGTCAATGGCGCGTACCGCTGGCTGCCGCTGGGGCCATTGAACTTCCAGCCCTCGGAGCTGATGAAGTTCGCCATTGTGCTGTTTGCCGCGGATTACACCGTGCGCAAGCAAGAGCACATGCAAAACATTGTGCGCGGCTTTGTGCCCATGGCACTGGTGATTGCGCTGGTGGGCATGCTGCTGCTGCTGGAGCCTGACCTGGGCGCCTTCATCGTGGTGGTGGCGATTGCGGTGGGCATTCTGTTCCTGGGCGGCATCGACGGGCGCTTGTTCTCGGTGCTGGTGGCCATCATGGTGTCGCTGTTCTTTGCGCTGATCTGGCTGGCGCCGTGGCGCCGGGCCCGCCTGTTCGCTTATCTCGATCCCTGGAATCCTGACAACGCCTATGGCAGCGCCTATCAGCTGTCGCACTCGCTGATCGCGCTGGGGCGCGGCGAGTGGCTGGGTGTGGGGCTGGGCGCCAGTGTGGAAAAACTGCATTACCTGCCTGAGGCGCATACCGACTTCATCGTTGCCGTGATTGGCGAAGAACTGGGTTTTGTCGGCGTCTTTCTGCTGATTGCCGGTTTTGTCATCATATTGCAGCGCGGTTTCGAAATCGGGCGCCAGGCCATTGCCATGGACCGGACCTTCAGCGGTCTGGCGGCTTTGGGCGTATCGCTGTGGTTTGGTGTCCAGGCCTTCATCAATATGGGCGTGTGCCTGGGGCTGCTGCCGACCAAGGGGCTGACGCTGCCGCTGGTGAGCTATGGCGGCTCCGGCCTGGTGATGAATATCTGCGCCATCACGCTGATGATCCGTGTCGATATCGAAAATCGCATCTTGATGCGGGGAGGGCGCACATGAGCCGCGCGCCTGTTCTTCTGGTGATGGCTGGCGGCACTGGCGGCCACATCATGCCCGGTCTGGCTGTCGCGGCAGTGCTGCGCAGCCAGGGCTGGCAAGTCTATTGGCTGGGTGATCCCGACAAGATGGAAGGCCGCCTGGTGCCGCCGCAAGGCATAGAGCTGCTGCCGTTGCGCTTTTCTGGTTTGCGCGGCAAAGGCGTGGGCGCCATGCTGAAACTGCCGTTCCTGTTGCTGAGCGCCTTGTGCCGGGCCTGGCGGATTTTTTCCCAGGTGCGGCCGGATGTCGTGCTGGGAATGGGCGGTTATGTCACCTTCCCTGGCGGCGTGGTCGCCGCCATGCGGCGCGTGCCGCTGGTGCTGCATGAACAGAATGCCGTGGCAGGCATGAGCAACAAGGCGCTGGCGCGTATGGCCCGGACGGTGCTGCAAGGCTTCCCGGGCGCGCTCCGGGGGGCTGAAGCGGTTGGCAACCCGGTACGCGCCGCCATTGCGGCGCTGCCGGCGCCCCGGGAGCGTGCGGCCGGGCGGGAAGGCCCGCTGCGCCTGCTTGTGGTCGGCGGCAGCCTGGGGGCGGCAGCGCTCAATCATTTGATACCGCAGGCATTGGCGCTGATGGTGCCGGCCCAGCGGCCCAAGGTCGTGCACCAGGCTGGCAATGCGCATATCGACAACCTGAGGGCAGGCTATGCCGCCGCAGGCATAGATGCCGAATGCGTGGCGTTTATTGACGATATGGCCGCCGCCATGGGCCAGGCGGATCTGATTATTTGCCGTGCAGGCGCCATGACGGTGGCCGAGGTCGCGGCGGCGGGCGTGGCGGCATTGTTTGTCCCGTTCCCGCATGCCGTGGATGACCATCAGACCAGAAATGCGCAGTACCTCAGTGACCATGGCGCCGCCTGGCTGCAGCAGCAGGCTTCCCTGAGCGCGCCGGGCATGGCCAATTGGCTGGCAGAACGTAACAGGGCTGAATTGCTGGAAGTCGGCGAGAAGGCCAGAACCTATGCGCTGCCCGATGCGGCGGCGCAAATTGCTGCCCGTTGTGAACGGGCAGCCCGAAGGCAAGAATCATGAAACACCGTATCCAACACATCCACTTCGTCGGTATCGGCGGGTCGGGCATGAACGGCATCGCCGAGGTGCTGCTCAACCTCGGCTATACGGTGAGCGGGTCGGATTTGCGCGAGTCGGCCGTCACGGAGCGGCTGGCCGCGCAAGGCGCCATTATCCATATCGGCCATGAGGCGGCGCATGTCGGCCAGGCGGATGCCATTGTGACCTCCACGGCGGTCTCCGGCGATAACCCCGAAGTGCTGGCCGCCCGCGCCGCCAGCATTCCTGTCGTGCCGCGCGCGGTCATGCTGGCTGAATTGATGCGCCTGAAGCGCGGGATCGCCGTGGCAGGCACGCATGGCAAGACCACGACCACCAGTCTGGTGGCCAGTGTGTTGGCGGCCGCGGGCCTGGATCCGACCTTCGTGATCGGCGGCCGGTTGAATTCCGCAGGGGTCAATGCCCGTCTGGGCCAGGGCGAGTACCTGGTGGCCGAGGCCGATGAGTCGGATGCCTCGTTCCTCAACTTGATGCCGGTGATGGCGATCGTCACGAATATCGACGCCGATCACATGGATACCTACGGCCATGATCTGGCGCGCCTGAAACACGCTTTCATCGAGTTCACCCAGCGCTTGCCGTTCTATGGCAGCGCCATTCTGTGCGTGGACGACGCCAATGTGCGCGAAATCGTGCCGTTCATTTCGCGTCCGGTCACGACTTACGGTTTTGATGACAATGCCCAGGTGCGCGCCGAAAACATGCGTACCGACGGCGTGCGCATGCGTTTCGACGTGCTGCGGCGCGACCGCAAGGGCGTCGTGCTGCCGCGCATGGAAGTTGTGCTGAATCTGCCGGGCCGCCACAACGTGCTCAATGCCCTGGCTGCCATTGCAGTGGCGACCGAGCTGGGCGTGCCCGATAGCGTCATGGTGCAGGCGCTGGCAGATTTCAACGGCGTGGGCCGCCGCTTTACCTATATCGGTGACTTCGGTGTGGCGCAGGCTCAGGGCGGCGGCAGTTTTACCGTCATCGACGATTACGGCCATCACCCGGTGGAGATGGCGGCCACACTGGCCGCTGCCCGCGGGGCCTGGCCAGAACGCCGCATCGTGCTGGCGTTCCAGCCGCACCGTTATACCCGCACGCGGGATTGCTTTGAAGATTTCGTCAAAGTGCTGAGCGATGCCGATGCCGTGCTGCTGACCGAAGTGTATGCCGCAGGCGAAGAGCCGCTGGTGGCGGCCGATGGCCGGGCGCTGGCGCGCGGCCTGCGCGTGGCGGGGCGGGTCGAGCCGGTCTTTGTGGAGGATGTGGATGATCTGCCGCAAGCCGTGCGCGATTTTGTGCGGGACGGCGATGTCGTGATCGTCATGGGTGCGGGATCCATCAGCCGGGTACCCGCACGGATAGGAGAACAAGCATGAGCATGGAATTCGGCAAGGTCGGGGTGCTGTATGGCGGCCACTCGGCAGAACGCGAAGTGTCACTGATGTCCGGACAGGGCGTGTATGACGCGCTGCGTTCGCGCGGCGTCGATGCGCATCTGTTCGATACGGGCAAGCATTCGCTGGCGGAATTGGCCAACGCGGGCTTTGATCGCGTATTCATTGCCCTGCATGGCCGGTATGGCGAAGACGGCACGCTGCAAGGCGCGCTGGAATTGCTGGGCATTCCGTACACCGGCAGCGGCACCCTGGCGTCGGCGCTGGCCATGGATAAAGTCATGACCAAGCGGATCTGGATCGACGAAGGCCTGCCTACGCCGGCCTATGCCGTGCTGGATGGCGAGAGCGACCTGGATGTGGTGGTGGCCGAACTGGGCCTACCCATCTTTGTGAAGCCGCCGCATGAAGGTTCCACGCTGGGCGTGACGAAGGTGGAGCACACCTCGCACCTGCCGGGCGCCGTGCAGCTGGCCTCACGCTATGAAGAGAAAGCGCTGGCCGAGAAATTCGTCGATGGCCGTGAATTGACGGTTGCCGTGCTGGGCAGCGGCGACAAGGCGCGTGCGCTGCCCATCATCGAGATCCGGGCGCCCCAAGGCAATTACGACTTCCAGAACAAGTATTACTCGGATGAAACCCAGTACATCTGTCCGGCAGATCTGCCTACCGCGCTGACGACGGAAATCCGCGCCCTGGCCGAGCGGGCATTCCGCGTGCTGGGGTGTGAGGGCTGGGGCCGGGTGGATGTGATGCTGGATAGTCAGGATCGCCCCTGGTTGCTGGAAATCAATACGTCGCCCGGTATGACCGGGCACTCTCTGGTTCCCATGGCGGCACGCGCCGAGGGAGTCGATTATGCCGAGCTTTGCGTTCTCATCCTGGCAGGGGCATCCCTGAAAGTGCATGGGCATCGCAAAGCCTGAACCGTGAACAGGAAAATCATCCGTGTGGAATGACGCCCGTTTCCTCAATGTGATCGCCAACGCACTGGCGGTGCTGGCAGCCTTCGTGCTGCTGGTGGCCGGTGTGCTGTGGCTCGTGCAGCGGCCGGTGTTTGCGCTGACCGCCATTGAGCTGGAATCGGCGTCGCAGGAGGAGCCGCTGTCCTATGTGACGCCGGAAGGCGTGCGCTCGGCGATTGCCGGGCGCCTGCATGGCAACTTCTTCACGCTGGACCTGGATGAGGCGCGGCAGGTGCTGGAATCGGCGCCCTGGGTGCGGCGCGCCAGTGTGCAGCGGGTCTGGCCCAACACGATCAAGGTCAGCATCGAAGAGCAGCAGCCCCTGGCCTTCTGGAATGAAAACCAGATGATCAATACCTGGGGCGAAGTGTTTACCGCGAACCTGGGCGAACTGGCCGACGACGAGGAACTGCCGCGTCTGCTGGGGCCGGAGGGGGCGGAAAGCCTGGTGGTGCAGCGCTATGCGGAACTGGCGCGCTGGTTTGCGCCGCTGACCCTGCAGGTGCGGCGTATCGAATTGAGCCCGCGTTATGCCTGGATGGTGGATTTGTCGGATGGCATGACACTCAATCTGGGCCGTGACCCGGGGGCGGATGCGCCCGACCCGCACGGCCTGCCTGGCGCCTTGCCGTTTGCCGCTCGTATTCAGCAGTTTGTTCAGGTCTGGCCCGACGTAGTGCGACGGCTTGAAGGCCGAACCGTCAAAGAGGCGGATCTGCGTTATCCCAATGGGTTTGCGCTGACGCTGGCCGAACTTCCTAATAATTCTCTACGTAAGAAACATTGAAGCCATGACCCGAGACATCAAGGATCTCATCGTTGCCCTGGATATCGGCACCAGCAAAGTGGTGGCGGTAGTGGCCGAAATTTTGCCCCAAGGGGGCTTTGAAGTGCTCGGCCTGGGGCAGCACGAATCGCACGGCATGCGCAAAGGCGTGGTCGTGAATATCGAAACGACCGTGAACTCCATCCAGCGCGCGCTGGAAGAGGCCGAGCTGATGGCGGATTGCAAGATTCGCGATATCTATGCCGGCATTGCGGGCAGCCATATCCGCAGCTTCAATTCCAGCGGCATGGTGGCGGTCAAGGATAAGGAAGTCACGGCGACGGATGTTGCGCGGGTGATCGAGACGGCCAAGGCGGTGAATATTCCCACCGATCAGCAGGTGCTGCACGTGCTGACGCAGGAATTCATTGTCGATGGCCAGGAAGATATCCGGGAACCCATAGGCATGAGCGGCCTGCGCCTGGAAGTGCGCGTGCACATCGTGACTGGCGCGGTCAGCGCGGCGCAGAACATCATCAAGTGCGTGCGCCGCTGCGGCCTGGAAGTGCAGGATCTGATCCTGCAGCCGCTGGCTTCCAGCCTGGCTTGCCTGACGCCGGATGAAAAAGAGCTGGGCGTGGTGCTGGTGGATATCGGCGGCGGCACGACCGACATCGCCATTTTCACTGGCGGCGCGATCCGCCATACGGCGGTGGTGCCGGTGGCTGGCGACCAGATTACCAACGATATCGCCGCCATGCTGCGCACGCCGACGCCGGATGCGGAAGAAATCAAGCTGCGCTATGGCGTGGCCAAGCAGGTGCTGGCCGGCGCGGAAGAAACCGTGGAAGTGCCTGGCCTGGGCGACCGCGGGTCACGTCTGGTCAAGCGCCAGGCGCTGGGCGCGGTGATCGAGCCGCGTGTGGAAGAACTGTTTTCGCTGGTGCAGCGCGTGGTGCGCGAGTCTGGTTACGAAGACTTGCTGGCCTCCGGCGTTGTGCTGACCGGCGGCTCGTCGCTGATGCCCGGCATGGTGGAACTGGCCGAGGATGTCTTCCTCAAGCCAGTGCGCGTGGCGGTGCCGGATTACCAGGGCAGCCTGGCCGATGTGATGCGCAACCCGCGCTTCTCGACGGTCATGGGGCTGCTGGCCGAGGCCCGCACGCAACGCCTGCGCGGGCACAAGGTCGCGCAGCAGCGCGGCAGCTTCCAGCAGGTGCTGGCGCGCATGCGCGAGTGGTTCATGCATTAAGGATGTGGCGCCGGCCGTCCTGGGGGCGGCCGGTCTGAAGGTTCGTGGCATAGCGTGTTGGCCGTGCCATTCATATGTTGTAGAGGGTAGTTGTTTATTTTCTTTAGACTTGTGAGGGAGTCTTGTCATGATCAATTTCGAACTTGTGGATACCAACCCCAGCGGGACCGTCATTAAGGTCGTGGGTGTCGGGGGCGCGGGCGGCAACGCCATCGCGCATATGATCCGTTCCAACGTGCAGGGCGTGGAGTTCATCAGCGCCAATACGGACGCGCAAGCGCTGGTGACCAGCCAGGCGCCGGTGCAAATTCGTCTGGGCCGCACAGGCCTGGGCGCTGGCGCCAAGCCCGAACAGGGCCGTGCTGCGGCAGAAACCGCGCGCGAGGAAATCCGCGCTGCGCTCAATGGCGCGCACATGGTCTTCATTACCGCCGGCATGGGCGGCGGCACTGGCACTGGCGCTGCCCCCGTGGTGGCGGAAGTGGCCAAGGAGCTGGGCATCCTGACGGTAGGCGTGGTGACCAAGCCCTTCGGTTTCGAAGGCGGCCGCCGCTTGAAGTCCGCGGAAGAAGGCATTCGTGAGCTGTCGCGCCATGTCACGTCGCTGATCGTTGTGCTCAACGAAAACCTGTACGACCTGATGGACGAAGACGCCACCCAGGACGACTGCTTCCGCGCTGCCGACGATGTGCTGCACAATGCTTGCGCCGGTATTGCCGAGATCATCAATGTCGAAGGTAACGTTAACGTTGACTTCGAAGACGTCAAGACGATCATGGGCGAACAAGGCCAGGCCATGATGGGTACCGCTGTTGCCAGCGGCCAGGACCGTGCCCGCGTGGCCGCAGAGCAGGCCATTGCTTGCCCCTTGCTGGAAGGCGTGGACTTGCATGGCGCGCGCGGCGTGCTGGTGAATATCACTGCCAGCCGTTCCTTGAAGATGCGCGAAACCCGCGAGATCATGGAAATCATCCGCGGCTATGCCGCTGAAGATGCCACCGTGATCTTCGGTAACGCCTATGACGAAACCATGGGTGACGATCTGCGCGTGACGGTGGTCGCCACGGGTTTGGGCAAGCAGGTGCAAAGCGGCCCCCAGCTGGTGCCGGAACCCGCTGAGGCATTGCGCACCGGCACCGACGATTACTTCGTCGGCGGCGGCACAGCCATGCCCATGGGCTACGGCAACGACCTGCAAGTGCCGACGGTGATGCGCAATCCGCGTGGTCAGGCAACGGCCCAGGTACGTGCGATGGAGTCTGCTGGTATGGAGCATCTGGATATTCCGGCTTTCCTGCGCAAGCAGGCGGATTGAGCAGGCTGACAGACCGCTAGACCCTCTCTCACAGTAAACCCGTCTCCTGGCAGCCCTGATGGCTGCCAGGAGGCAGGGCGGACGGCGCCTTTTATGGGCGGGCCGGCGAGCGTGCACCTCTACCACGCAAGCCGGTCTGTCGGGCGTCGTCCGCCCTTTTCTTTTTTGTGCGCTTTTTTCCTATTTGCGGCAGATAAATCAGGAATTTGTCCTGTTTGGTGTGGCTCAAGGGAATATCAGGAACGGGTGCCAGGCCGCATTTCAATCACGAACCGGGACCCTTGCCCCGGGCGCGAGTGCAGGCGCAATTGCCAGCCCTGATGGCGGCAGATCCGCTGCACCATGGACAGACCCAGCCCCAGGTTGCCTTCCGGGCGTCCATCGCTGGTATCGCCGCGCACAAAGGGCGAAAACAAAGCTTCCTGGCGATCCTGGGGAATGCCGGGGCCGTCGTCGCACACCTCCAGCCAATCCCAGCCATGCGAGATGCGTACCTGGGCGCCGCTGCCGGCATACTGCAGCGCGTTGCGGATCAGGTTGGACAAGACGCTGCGCAATAGCGGGACGGCATAGCCGGGGGCGCCCAGCGCCGGGCCGGCGCTGTTTTCCAGCCGCAGCTCGATGCCGCGCCGCTCGGCTTGCGGCAGCCAGGTTTGCCATTGTTCCTGCGTGAGCTCGTGCAGCGGGGCATGCGGAAAGGCCGCGCCATCCTGGCGGCCGCGTGCCAGCATGAGATACACATCCACGCGCTGTTGCATATCCTGCAAGGCGTTTTCGATACGCATGACGCGGGTGCGCGTGGTTTCATTGAGCGCCGGGTCGGCCGCCAGCAATTCGCAGGTGCTCAGGCCGCTCATCAGGGGCGTGCGCAATTCGTGGCCGACATCGGCGGTGAACAGGCGTTCCCGCAGCAAGGCCTCTTCCAGGGCGTTATAGGCGGCATCGAAGGCCGTGGCGAGCTGCCCGATCTCATTCTCAGGGTATTGGGCAGCCAGCTGCGTGCCGGGTGGCAGTTCGCTGCGCCGCTGCACGTCGCGTGACAGGCGTTCGATGGGGCGGATGACGCGCCGGGTGGCCAGATACCCCAGGGCCAGCGCCAGCACCAGGCTGGCTGCCAGGCAGAGCAGCCCGGCGATTTCATAAATGCGCTGTGATTGCAGATAGTCGGTGTAGTCCCGCAGCAGGATGTAGCGTTCATCCTCGATATCTTCGACCATGACCAGCCAATTGCGGCCGCTGCGGTTCACCATGTGGAAACCGGGGGCCAGCGGGCGCAGATCATCAGGAAAGCGGTGGCTGCCCGGCGCGCCGTACAGAAAATGGTTGGGCCAGCCTGGCGCCATGCCTGCGGCGAGGTCGTCCCGCAGGCGGTCTATGGCCAGGTCCATGTCGATGCGGTGCGACATGGCTTCCAGGCGGTTGAAGGCCCAGCCGGACAGCAGGGTCAGAATGCCCGCCACCGCCAGCGTGAGGGCCAGAAAGCGCAGGATCAGGCTGCGCGCCAGCTTGCCGCGCAGAATTTTGGGCGTTTTCATTGGGGGCGCAATTGGTAGCCGATGCCATGCACGGTGTGCAGCAGGGCATGGTCAAAAGGTTTGTCTATGACTTGCCGGAGGTGGTGGATATGGGTGCGCAAGGCATCGCTGTCCGGCGGGGAATCATGCCATAGCGCTTCTTCCAGCCGTGTGCGGTGCACCACGGCCGGGCTGTGCAGCATCAGCAGGCGCAGCAGTGTCAGGGGCGCAGGCGGCAACTTTAGGAGGGCGCCCGCGCGTTCCAGCACCAGGGTGTCCTGATCCAGGCTGAGGTCGCCAACGCGCAGAATGGACGGCGTGGCGCTGCGGCGGCGTTGCAGCAGGGCGCGGATGCGGGCGCCCAGTTCCGCCAGGGCGAATGGTTTGACCAGGTAATCATCGGCACCGGCGTCAAAACCGGCCAGCCGGTCGTCCAGCGCATCGCGCGCCGTCACGATGATGACCGGTATCGTGCTGCGCAATTCGTGGCGCAGGCGGCGGCACAGCTCATAGCCATCCATGCGGGGCAGCATCAGGTCCAGCACGACCAGGTCGAATTCCTCCCGGCTCAGTCTGTCAAAACCGGCCTGGCCGTCATCGGCGCAATCGACGATATAGCCCAGGCCGGACAGGTAATCGACGATATTGGTAAGAATGGGAAGGGTGTCTTCGATAACCAGGATACGCATGACTGCCTGCGAGGGACGCGGTAGGGGGACAAACAGTGTGCCAGGGGGACGCGAGGTGGTGGGGGGGAGCGGCTGCCGGGCTTAAAAACCACATGGGTTTAAAAACCACGTTATACCCGAGGCGCCAGCGGCGTGCTGGCGGTGTTAACGCTTTCTTGACGTCCCTTTGTCCAGAATGGGAAGTGTACCGGAGGGCACAGGGCCGGCGGCTTGGCCGCTATCGGCCCCGCGTCTGTTGATGGGGAGTTTCCGTGGAGGTCAGGGATGCCTGAGTCATCGCTGGCGTTGCGGCAAACCGCGCTGGATGTTTATCGCGGCGCGGCCGCAGAATTGCAGATTTTCCGTTTGGCTGACCGTCATTATGTGATGAAAGCCTGGCGCGCCAAGCCGGGCGCATCGTTGCGCGCCAGTGTCGGCGCGCTGGCCTGTTTGCTGGCCTTTGGCGAGTTCGCGCGTCCTTCGCGCCTGCGCCAGGGCGATATCCATTTCGAAGCGGGGCGTTTGCGCGCACTGGCCCATGGCGGTTGCGCAGTCCCGAAGGTGTACCTGGACGAAGAGCGTTTCATCGTGCTGGAACATGTGGGGCGCAGCCTGGATGAAATCGTCCGGGGCCGGCCGCTCGAACAGGTGGGCAAGCACTACGACGCGGCCGTCGATGACCTGGCGTCTTTTCACCGCCAGGGCTTTTGGCACGGGGGCGCGCAGCTGCGCAATCTGACGGTGCGCGACGGCTGCCTGTACCGCATCGACTTCGAGGAGCGCTTTGGCGCCGCGCTGTCGCATGGGCTGGCAGCGGCCTACGATCTGTTTCTGCTGCTGGGCGATATCCTCTGGCGCCTGGAACCGGACGAAGTCGGGCCCGCCGGCAAGCGCCTGTTGCGGCGCTACTTTACGCGTGCCGGCAACCAGGGCGCTGATCAGAGCGCTCTCTTGCGCTTTAACCGTCTGCTGGCGCCGGTGCGCGGGCTGGCCAATATCTTGCCGGCCCGCATGCGGGAAAAAAGGGATGTCCGGCGTGTTGCGCGTTTTGCCGCGGTACTCAAGGATTGGTGTACCCATGAGCAGACCGCGGTATTGAACTGATGCGTTCTGATTGACGCGGGACAGCATCAGGCGCTGCTGGAGGCCTTGCTGGCGCATGATGCCGATGCGGCGGCTGCGGTGCTGGAAGAGCATTTGAAACCGGTGGTGGAGGTGATCTCCCTGCTGCCCAGCCGCTGAGCCTGCCGGCAGTATGGGCAGCCAGGCGGGCAAAGCCCCTTCTGTTATATCGGGAATTGCCTATAATGGCTTGTTTTAAATGAGAAAAAAGCCATGACTACTTTGCCGCCCTGTCCCCAATGCCAATCCGAATATGTCTATGCGGATGCTGCGCTGCTGATTTGCCCAGAGTGCGCGCATGAATGGGCGGCGGATGCGCAGGCGGAGTCGGCGGCCGAGCCGGTCAAGGTCGTCAAGGATGCTGTCGGCAATGTGCTGCAGGATGGCGATACCGTGACGGTCATCAAGGATTTGAAGATCAAGGGATCGTCGCAAGTGGTGAAGATGGGCACCAAGGCGCGCAATATCCGTCTGGTCGATGGCGATCACGATATTGATTGCAAGCTCGATGGCATCGGCAATATGCAGCTCAAATCGGAATTCGTGAAGAAGGTGTGAGGCGGCAGGCCGGCGCCCGGCGGGCACCGGCCTTGGCTCAGGTTTTACATCTTGCATTCGCCGGTCGGGGCCGGCACGATTTCAGGGCCGAAGGCCTGTTTGACGACTGGGCGCAGCTTGCCGTCCACGGCTTCCACCTGGCCGATGTAGGTCGGCAAGATCAGCTGATTGTCTTCGGCGCGCATGGTGGCCGGGCCGTAGATGGTTTCATAGGTGGCGCCGCGCAAGGCCTGTGACACGTCGGCGGGTTTGGTGCTGCCGGCCAGTTTCACGCCTTCGAAAATGGTCTGCACCGCGTTGTAGGCCTGGCCTTCGTTGTCGGTCGGCGTACGGCCATATTTTTCCTGGAACTCCACGACGAATTCGTGGTTCCTGGGGGTGTCGATATCAGGGCTGTAGCCGATGTTGCCCCAGACGCCTTCGGTGGCATTGCCCGTGGCATTGACGACGAAATTCATGATGTAGGCATGGCCGATGATGCGCTTGTCAGTCAGGCCGAATTCATGGGCCTGCTTGGCAAAGGCGATCAGGTCGCGGCCGACCAGCGCCACCCAGATCCCGTCGATATCCGGCTGGGCCTTGATCTGCGCGATATACGGCGCAAAATCCTTGGTGCCTACCGGCGGAAAGACGCTCAGCGCGACTTCCTTGCCCAGCTTGGCGGCGGATTGCTCGAAGTGCTCGGCGGAATCCCGGCCCCAGACATAGTCCGCGCCCACGACGGCGAATTTCTTTTCCGGCACATCCTTGAGCCATTCGTCGAACATGGCGAGGTCCATGCTGTCCGAGTGGCTGCTGCGGAACATGCGCGGTTTGCAGGAGTCGCCGGTAATGCGGTCTGCCTTGGACAGGTGCACGACCTGCATGGCATCCCAGCGTTCCAGGCCCTGGCCGACGGCCATGGTGATGGATGAGGCGATGGGGGCGACCAGCAGATTGTGGCCGTCGCGCGCCAGCTTTTCGGCGGCGCGCCGTCCGGCGTCGGGGGTGCTTTCGTCATCGGCAATTTTCAGTTCGACGGCGCGGCCGTCCACACCGCCTTTTTTGTTGGCTTGCTCCACGGCGAATTGCACGGCGCGCTGCACTTCCTCGCCTTGCTGCGAAAACACGCCGGATACGGAGGTCACGGTGCCGATGCGCACCGGGTCCTTGTCGGCCGCGCCGGCCAGGGGCAGGATGGCGGCCAGGGCCAGGCCGAGCAGGCTGCGCGGCAGGAATCGTTGGGTTGTCATGCTTGTCTCCTTGGTTATTATTGGCCTGCGATCAGGCCACTACGTGCTCGCGCAATTCGCGCAAACTGTTGTCGTCGATCAGGCCGGTGCCGGTCACGGCGCCTTTGGCCATGGCGTAGTAGCGGCGCGCCACGCGCGCGACCAGACTGAGGTTTTGTTCGATCAGCAATAGCGCCGTGCCCTGATCCGCTACCAGGTTGAAAATGTCGGCGAGCTGATCGACGATGACGGGCGCCAGGCCTTCGGTGGGCTCGTCCAGAATCACGAGGGTTGGGTTGGACATCAGCGCCCGGCCTATGGCCAGCATTTGCTGCTGTCCGCCGGACAGTGCCGTGCCCGGCGTGTGGGCGCGTTCGCGCAGAATGGGAAACAGTTCATAGATGCGCGCGACGGTCCAGTGCCCGGCACGGCCGCAGGCCGCGCCCAGCAGCAGGTTTTCTTCGACGCTGAGATTGGCGACGATGCGCCGGCCTTGCGGCACGACGGCCATGCCCTGGCGCGTCGCCATATAGGGGCGCGGCCGGGTGATGGTTTTGCCGCCTATGCGCATGCTGCCGCCGCGCACGCTGGCCAGGCCCAGCAGGGAGTTGACCAGCGTGGTTTTGCCGACGCCATTGCGGCCAATCAGCGCGACCCGTTCGCCTGCCTGGATATCCAGGGACAAGCCATGCAGGATATGGGCGGCGCCATAGTAGGACTGCAGATTCTGGACTTGCAAGACGGTGCTCATGCGGCGCTCCCGAGATAGGCTTCACGCACGCGGGGATGCGCGCGGACAGTCGCCGGTTCGCCGCTGGCGATGACACGGCCGAGTTCGAAGACAGTGACGGCATGGCTGATGCCGAAGACGATGTCCATATCGTGTTCGACCAGCAGCACCGATACCGACCATTGCTGCGCCAGGGTTTGCAAGTGGCGCGCCAGGTCTTCCGATTCCTGGGCCGAAAGGCCGGCCATGGGTTCGTCGAGCAGCAGCAGGGAAGGCTGGCCGACCAGCGCGAGCGCCAGATCCAGGCGGCGCTGTTCGCCGTAGCCCAGTTCCGTGGCGGGCAGATGGGCCATGCGGTTCAGTTCCAGCTGGCGCAGCACTTCTTCGGTGTTGGCCTCGGGGTGCTGGGCGCCGACCTTGTAGGCAGCCAGTTCGATTTGGTCATAGACGCGCATTTCGGGAAAGATGCTGGTGCGCTGGAAAGAGCGCGCCAGGCCGAGCTGGCGGCGTTCAATCACACCCATGGCGGTCACGTCCTGGCCATTGAGCAGGACTTGGCCGCGTGTGGGCCGGCGCCTGCCGGTGATGGCGTCTATGACGGTGGATTTGCCGGCGCCGTTGGGGCCGATGAGGCCGTGGATTTCGCCGCGCGCGACGGCGAAGTTCACGCCATCCACGGCTTTCACGCCGCCGTAATGCACGGCAATGTCGCGGACTTCAAGAATGTTCTGTTGCATGGCTGGGCCTCAGGTGCGTTGCGGGCGGCGGCGTTGGCACAGGCGCTGGAGCGCGCCGCCTATGCCTTCCGGCGAGAACACGATGATGAGGATCAGCGCGGTGCCGAAAATGGCCAGCCAGTGCTGGGCGTAATCGCCGATCAGGTCGCGCGCCAGGAAGAAGACCACGGCGCCCAGCGCCGGCCCCCAGAGCGTGCGAAAGCCGCCGATGATGACCATCATCAGCGCGGAACCGGAGACGCTCCAGTGCAGGCTTTCGGGTGAAATAAAACCGGTATTCAGCACGGACAGCAGGCCAGCCAGGCTGGTGACGAGCGCCGACAGCGCGAAGATGGCAACACGCGGCATCAGGGTGCGGATACCAATGAAACGCGCCCGTTCTTCGTTGTCCCGCACGGCTTCGGTGACGCGGCCGAAGCGGGTCGAGAGCAGCGCGGCCAGCCCGGCGATGCACAGCACCAGCAAGGTCCAGCTGATACCGAACAGCACATCCTGGCGCTGGATGAGGCCGATGGGCACGCCGAACAGGCGCGCAGGCCAGTCCAGATACATGCCGTCGGCGCCGCCGGTCAGCGAACGCGAGGTTGATGCCAGCTGAAAGAACATCTGCCCCACGGCCAGCGTCAGCATGCCGAAGGCGATACCGGGCACGCGCACGATGACCAGTCCCATCAGGCATGAAAACAGCGCCATGATGAGCAGCGTCAGCACAATGACGGCCTCGGCCGGGATGCCGTGCTGCTGCATCAGGATGGCGGCGACGTAACCGGCCAGGCCGTAGAAAGCGGCGTGGCCGAAACTGACCATGCCGTTCTGGCGCAGCAGCAGGCCGACACCGAGGGCGAAGATGGCGAAGATAGTGGCCTGCGTCAGCAGCGACAGCAGCATGGCGGACTGGGCCTGGGTGGCGACTAGCAGGCCGGCAGCCAGCGCGGCCGCGGTTCGCAGCAGCAGCGTGGCCGGTGCCAGGGTGCGGGGCTTGAGGGTGGGCATGGGCGTTGCGGGTGCAGGGGTTGTCATGTGCGGTTCCCGGCCAGACCGGCGGGCCTCCAGAGCAGTACGGCAATCATCAGGATGAAGGGCAGCACGGCGGCCAGGCCGGGCAGATAAATCGCGCCCAGCGCCTGGATTTGCCCCAGCGCCAGCGCGGCGATGAAGGCGCCGGACAGACTGCCCAGGCCGCCGACCACCACGACGACAAAGGAGTCGATCAGCACATCGCTGTTCATCGTGGGCGAGAGCGACAGAAAGGGAGCCGCGACGACGCCGGCCAGCCCTGCCAGCGCGGTGCCCAGGCCGACAACGAGCGCGCTGAGGCCATCGGTGTTGACGCCCTGCATGGCGGTCGTGGTCGGGTCGGTGCTGGCGGCGCGCACATACAGGCCGATGCGGGAGAAACGCAGCCAGGCCGCCAGTCCCAGCGCCACGCCCAGGCCCACCGCGAGAACCGCAATGCGGTAGGCGGGGACGGGCGTGCCGAACAGGCTGACGGAGGTGCTCAGCAATTCCGGCGCGGGCAGCGAGAGATTGCTGCGGCCCCAGACGGTTTGCACCAGGTCTTCCAGAATCAGCAGCAGGCCGAAGGTCACCAGCACGACCGTCAGCGGATTGCGGTCTTGCAGCAGGCGGAAGCAATAGCGGTCCAGCAGCGCGCCCAAACACAGCATGATGAGCGGCACGGCGGCCAGCGCGAGCCAGAAGCCGCCCTGGCTGGCAATGCTGTAGCCGAGATAGGCGCCCAGCATGTAGAGCGAGCCGTGGGCGAAGTTCACGACCCGTCTCAGCCCGTAGATCAGGGCCAGGCCTGAAGACATGACGATCAGCAGAGCGCCATACACCAGGCCATTGAAAATATTGATGCTTGTCATCCGCAAAGTCTCCTCTTGGTATTGATTGGTTGCGGCAAGGCAGGGGGGGGCAGCTTCAGCCGGCGCCGCTGTCCGTGCGGCAGGAGGGCAGTTCGGCGCGGCGCAGCAGCCGGTTTTCCTGTGCCACGATGAGATGGCCGGATGCCTGCAGGTAAGCGGGAAATTCCGGGTCGCTGTCGCGTGCCTGGCTGCGGCGTTCGTAGTCGCTCAGGTCGTCGTAGGCCCAGAGATGCACCACCTGGTTCAGCGGGCCGACATGGCTGGTGTAAAAGCCTATGGGTTCGCCCAGCGTGCGTTTGAGCACAGGCATGGCGAGGCGGTCGAAGACTTCCAGGAATTCCGCCATTTTGCGCGGCGCGATGGTGTAGGTTCGGTGGTCGATCAGCGGTTTGCGGTTCATGGCTGGCTCCGTGCGGTTTGGGTTTGCTGGGCCTGTTGGGCGATGTGGCGGCCAGTGATGTAGCCGAAGGTCAGAATGGGCCCCAGCGTGATGCCAGCGCCGGGATAAGTGCCGCCCATGATGCTGGCGCGGTCGTTGCCCACGGCGTACAAGCCGGGAATGACGCTGTTGTCCTGCCGCAGGACTTCGCCCGTCACGGCGGTGCGTATGCCGTCAAAGGTGCCCAGGTCGCCCATGAGAATGCGCAGCGCATAGAAGGGCCCCTGCTGGATGGGAGCGACGCAAGGGTTGGGCTGGTGTTCGGGGTCAGCCAGATATCGGTTGAAGCTGGTGCTGCCGCGGCCGAACTGGCGGTCTTCGCCCTGTATGGCGCCCTGGTTGTATTCGCGTACCGTGGCTTCCAGCCCCGCTGCATCTATCCCTGTGTTGCGTGCCAGTTCCGCCAGCGTTTTGCCGCTTGTCAGATAGCCGCTGCGCAGATGCGGGCCTAGCGGCAAAGGGGCCGGTTTGGCGTAGCCCAGGCCGTACTTGGCGATAGCGGTCTTATCGCAGACCAGCCACATTTCGGTTTCCTTGCCGTCCTGGCAAGCGGTTAGCATGGCGGCGCCCACATCGTGATAAGACTCGGATTCATTGGTGAAGCGTTTGCCTGCCCGCGTCACGCCGATGATGCCGGGCTTGTAGCGGTCCAGCAGATGGGGGAAGACGCCATGGCGGCCCTTGCCCAGGGGCACGCGCGAGACCGGCATCCAGGCGGCCGGCGCGGGGAAACGGATATCGACAGTGCCGCCGGCCTGTTCCGCCAGGCGTCCGCCATCGCCGGTGTTGCCGCTAGGGCCGGGTGACAGATGCGTGCCGCCGCGCCGGACATGGGGGAAAGCCTGGCGGAGACGTTCCTGGTCATGCGGAAAACCGCCGCAGGCCAGTACCACGCCCTGGCTGGCCTCAATGCGCAGCGGGCCGCTGGGCGAGTCGGCCAGCGCGCCGGTGATGCGTTCGCCGTCGCGCAGCAATTCGCGCACTGGCGTCGAGGTGCGGATGGCAATGCCCTGATCCAGCGCGCTCTTGGCCAGCCGCGCCGCTAGCGCATTGCCGCTGGTCACCTGGATGCCGCGCCGGTAGCGCAGCAGTTCGGTCAGGTGGCGCGCCAGGCGGCGGGCGACATAGCTGAAGGAGGTCAGGGATTTCGTGGCGCGGAAGAAATGCTTCAGGTCGGCGTTCGAGGAGTTGAACATCATCCCCATGAAGGTGATGGTTTCCAGCGGCGGCCGCAGGCGCTCCATGTCCTGGCCCAGCGCGCGGATATCGAAGGGCGCGGCGAGGATGGAGCGGCCCACATCGACGCCGCCAGGCGCGGTGGGGTGGTAGTCGGGGTAAAGCGTCGGGATGAAGCGCACCGAGGTTTCCCGGGTGAAGAAATCGACCATTTCCGGGCCGTTGTCGAGAAAGGCCTGGACTGCGGCGGCATTGAAGTGTTCGCCGATTTCATGGCGCATATAGGTTTCGGCGGCAGCGCGGCTGTCCTGGGCGCCAGCTTCCCGCGAGATGCGGTTGCCGGGAATCCACAGCACGCCGCCGGAAAACGCGGTGGTGCCGCCGAAGACCGGCGCCTTTTCCACGATGACGACATTCAGGCCGTGTTTGCTGGCGACGATGGCGGTGGACATGCCGCCCGCGCCCGCGCCGATGACCAGCAGGTCGCAGCGGATGCGGGTTTCCTGTAGGGCTGGGTTCATGAAAGTCTCCTGATGCTGCGCGTGCCGGCAAGGGCGCGCGCATTCGTGATTGATAGGCCTGGCGGCTTATGCCGCCTGGGTGGCTGCGCCGTGGTTGAAGCCGGGGCGCGGCACCATGTCCATCAGCATGGAGGACATGCCGCCATCGACCATCAGTTCCGCGCCATTGACGTAGCTGGCGCGGGGGCTGGCAAGAAACAGCACGGCATTGGCGATGTCTTCCGGTTCGCCCACGCGGCGGCTGGCCGTCATGGCGGCGCGGGCGGCTTCCACACCTGGCTGGGCATAGAAAGCGGCCGACAGCGGCGTGCGGATCATGCCCGGACAGATGGCATTGCTGCGTATGCCGGATTCCCCCCATTCCGCCGCCAGCTGGCGTGACAGCAGCAAAATGCCGGCCTTGCTGGCGCTATAGGCGCCGCTGCGTGTTTGCGGGAAGCGCGCGGCGATGGAGGCGATATTGACGATGCTGCCGCCGTTCTGGGCGCGCAGTTGCGGGGCAAAGGCGCGCGCGCAGAGCAGGTAGCCGGTAAGGTTCACGGCCAGGATCTGATTCCACTCTTCCAGACCGACATCGTCCAGCGCCGAGGAGCGCAGCATCCCGGCGTTATTCACCAGAATGCTGGCGGCGCCGAGATTGGCCTGCACATGTTTGGCGGCATCGCGGGTAGAGGTTTCGCTGGCGGTATCGCAGGCCACGGCCATGGCCTGGGCGCCTTGCAGGGCCAGGCTGTCCGCCAGCCGCTGGGCGGCAGGCGCATCGCGGTCCAGCAGGGCGACATGGGCTCCCGCCAGGGCGAGACTGCTGGCAATGGCGGCGCCAATGCCGCTGGCCGCGCCTGTGACGACGGCCACGCGGCCTTGCAGCGACAGCCAGTCTTCGGCGGAGTTGCGGGAGTGTGGGGAAACCATGGGTGCTCCTGGCATGGAAGGAAGGAAAAGGGGCCCATGGGCCTGGCCGTGGCTGGACGTGGCAGGTCAGGCGGTCCGGCGCGGCAGGCGGCGGCAAAACCATGGGCAAGTGAGGCGGATTGTGGAAGGCTTGGGCCTGGCGCGGGGTTGTGATTCCTGCAAAGGCCAGGACGAATCGTGCATTTATGCGAGGTCTAGGGATATCACCTAGTGACGATTCCGGCGCCGAAATGGATATTTCGTGCATGTCAGGGAGCAAACCCATGGGACTGCAACGATCCATTCCGAATTACGCGCTATATGGCGACCAGGCCCCCGAGGTCTGGGACACACTCTTTGATTTTGAATGGATTCCCCAGAGATCCGGTCTGTATAACTGGGAAATTCATCCGCATTTGCATGATGGCTGCGTGCAGATTCTGCTGGTGACAGCTGGCGGCGGGGAGGTTTTGCTGGATGAAAAACGCTGGCAGGCGCAGGCACCTTGCCTGATTGTGGCACCTGCACGGATCGTGCATGGATTTCACTGGAATCCGCCTGTGGACGGTGCCGTGATTACGGCCGCGCAGGGGCCGCTGGAGTCGCTGGCGCAAATCCTCATGCCGGAATTGCTGGAGGTGTTGCGCACGCCGCTGGTCATGAATTTCCCCCGCGATACGCCGCATGCCGATGCGCTGATGCCGCTGATCCTGGCCATTCAGCGGGAGTGGCGCGTGCCCGCGCAGGGGCAGCGGGCGGCCAGTTTGTCGCTGCTGACGGCGTTACTGGTGCAGATCGCCCGTATCACGCAGGCGCCGGTTGCCGCGCCCGAGTCGTTCTCGCCGCGCAAAGCCGCGCATCTTGAGCGTTTCCGGGCACTGGTTGAAACCTGGTTCAAACGGCACCGGCCATTGGCGGATTACGCCAATGAACTGGGGCTGACGGTGGGGCAATTGACGCGTATCTGCCGCGAAGCCCTGGGGATGTCGGCGCTGGCGGTGATCCAGGCGCGTCTGCTGCATGAAGCCAAGCGCAACCTTGTTTACACCATGGGCAGCGTAAAGCAGATCGCCACGGCACTGGGCTTTCAGGACGAGGCCTATTTCGGGCGTTTTTTCCGCAAGCATACGGGCAGCAGCCCCAGCGCTTTCAGAAAACAGGCCCTGAGCCAGATACGCGAAGTGGTGTTGCCGCCGGACGCCGGGGAGTAAGGAAAGAGGCGTCCGGTATGGCGCTCAGTTCAGGACGGGATGGCCTGCCTGGCGGTTGGAGCTGCCAGCCAGCATGGACACGCCGCCGGAGGCGGCCATTTCCGCTGCGGCTTCCAGCAGTGCCGGGCCGAGTTCCTGCATGCGCTCGGCCGTCATGCGGGATGCCGGCCCGGCGATGCTGATCGTGCCGGTGGCCGGCTGGTTGGCGCGGCGGATGGGGGCGGCCATGGCGGCCATGCCAGCCATGAACGTGTCGGTCGTCATGCTGAACCCGCGCGCCCTGTCGGCTTCCAGGCAGGCCAGCAGTTCATGCACGGTCTGGGGCGCGTTGGGGCCGTAATCTTCGCGTTTGCCGAAGCCCTGGCGCGCCACCATTTCGATGGCGCGTTCATCGGGCAGCGTCAGCAGCCAGGCATGGCCGGAAGCGGAACAGGACAGCCGGGCTTCCATGCCCATTTCCGGGTCATAGCGCAGGCCGGTGCGCGCGCCTTGGGCGCGTGCCAGCCAGGCGATGCTTTCGCCGTCGATCACGCCCAGGCGCACGAATTCTCCAGAGAGTTCCGCCAGACGGTCGAGGATGGGCTGGGCGATATCCTGGACGCCGGTGTTGGAGAGAAAACTCATGCCCAGCGAAGCGAGCTTGGTGGTCAGGACGTAATCGCCGTGGGCGCGCACCTGGCGCACGTAGCCGCAGTCGGACAGCTCGGCAAGCAGGCGGTGGGCGGCGCTGCGCGGTATTTGCAGGGTATCGGCGATGGTCGCCAGCGGCAGTCCTTCCGGATGGCTGGTCAGGTATTCAAGTACATGAAGGGTGCGGGAAGCTGGGCCGGCCATAGGTGAACAGGTGTTATCAGTGCGGTTTGAATAGTTATTGCAACAGAAGCAGCGGAATGGACGGATCCATCACCGTTATATCCGTATGAATGCATGAATAGTTCTAATCGTAGCTTGTCTGCGCCAGAAGCGCGAATGCTGTGCTGCCGCCGCACCGGCAGGCGCCACGGAAAATTGCCTGCAAAGCGGCGCCGGAACAGCGATTCAGGCCGTTAGCATACAATGTGTGGAATTCGATTCCAAAAAATATTTTTGTTGAATATAATTCCAATGGAAGGATGGCCGGTCGTTGCCCGCAGCCAGGTCCGGCGAGTTCAGCCGTGGCAGGTTGCCGCAGCCCGGGCATCCAGTGGACAGGCATGGGTGCCGGCAGGAGACAAGCCGGGCCCATGTGCTTTGCCTGGCGGCGCTTGGCGCCGCCCATAACCGAGACGCAGAACTTCCATGAGCCAGAATAGCCAGAATTTTTCCTTGAGCGGTGCAACGCGGGTCATTGCCATCATTGGTGACCCCATTGCGCAGGTCAAATCGCCGGCAGGCGTGACCGGCATGCTGCAGGCGCAGGGCCACGACGCCATCGTCGTGCCGGTGCATGTCAAGCCGGAGCAGCTGGGCGAGTACATGCGCGCAGCAGCCATCGTGCGGAATCTGGATGGCATCATCGTGACCATCCCCCATAAATTTTCCATGCGCGGCTATTGCAGCACCGTGACCGAGCGCGCCGAGTTCCTGGGCGCCGTGAATACCTTGCGCCGCAACGCCGATGATTCCTGGGATGGCGATATGTTCGACGGCGAAGGCATGCTGGGCGGCATCCGCGAGCATGGCGGCAGCCCCGCTGGCCAGCGCTGCCTGCTGGTAGGCGCTGGCGGCGCTGGTACCGCGATTGCGCTGGAATTGCTGGTGCAGGGCGCCAGCTACCTGGCCATTCATGACGCCGATACGCGCCGCCGCGATGACCTGATTGCGCGTCTGCAAGTCCGCTATGGCGATAAGGTGGGTGTCGGGTCGGATGATCCCACTGGTTTCGGTGTGGTGGTCAACGCCACGCCCATGGGCATGAACGCCAGCGATCCCATGCCGATTCAGGTGGCTAAGCTGGATCCCTCAGCCTTTGCGGCCTGCCCCATTACCTCGCCGGCGGTTTCCCCCTGGATTCAGGCTGCGCGTGAGCGCGGCTGCAAGACCAGTGTGGGCGCCGATATGTTCAATTCCGAACTCAAACTGATGGTTGATTTCCTGGCGGCGCGCCTGCGCTGAGCCTGACGCCGGGCGCATTCGTGCGCCTGGCCTGATAACGCAAGACAGATCGTCTGATTGGCATTCGATATGACGGGCGCGGCAGCCATGCCGCGCACGCAGGGAGAGTGCGCGCCGTTGCTTAGGCGGCTGGCGTGCGCAAGGAGGAAACATGGCAAAGAAAAATCTGGCAGTGATAGGCGCGGGCGCCATCGGCCGTATTCATATCGAAGCAGCATTGCGCAGCGCTGACTGGCAATTGTCGGCTGTCGTGGACCCGACCGATGCCGGGCGGGCGATGGCCGAAAAGGTGAACGCCGCCTGGTATGCGGACATAGACGCCATGTACGCCTCGCAGCAGCCGGAAGGCGTGATTGTGGCGACGCCGAATCATACGCATGTGAGCCTGGGGATTTCCTGCCTGGAGCGCGGCAGCGCTGTGCTGGTGGAAAAGCCGATTGCCGATAGCGTGGCGGAAGCGCGCCAGTTGTGCGATGCCGCGCAGCGTCTGGGCCAGCCTTTGCTGGTCGGCCATCAGCGCCGTCACAATGTGATTCTGCGCCAGGCGCGTGAGATTGTCGCGTCCGGCAGGCTGGGCAAGATCGTGGCTGCCAACGGCATGGCTGCCTTC
>NZ_JBQEKA010000026.1:0-36567 GCF_052103615.1 Kerstersia sp.
CGCAGCAGGGCAGAATAGATCACGCTCAGGCTGGGGGCTTATACCCAGCCGGACTAGCGCACGCTCATAGCATGTCGCGGCGGTCGCCCCGCAGAAAGCCCAGCAAGGGCGCTTCAACATGACGGCCTATGGCCAGCACTTTGAACAGTTCGCCCATTTCAGCTTCCGAAAGCAGTTTCTGGATGGGCGCGACCTGGCGCGCATAGGCCAGGGCATCGCTGCTATCGACGGTAGAGAGCCACTCCAGCAGGCCGGCATTGGCCAGGAAGCGGGCTTGAGAGGTATAGCCCAGAACGTCCAGGCCGCCTTCCAGCGCCGCATCGGCCATGGCGGTGAAGTCAACGTGCGCGGTGATATCCTGCGCGCCGGGCACCAGCAAGGGATCGCCGTGCGCATGATGGCGCAAGTGGCACATCAGGGTGCCTTCCGCGCGTTGCGGATGATAGTACTCGTGGCGCGGAAAACCGTAGTCGATCAGCAGCGCGGCGCCGCGCTGCAGCCAGCGGCCCATATCGCGTACCCAGGCTTCCGCCTGCAAATTGATTTCCGATACATAGCCGGGCAGTGGCGGCATGCGCCCGCACAGCAGCGCGCCAAGCGCGGCATCGGCAGGCAGATCCTGCCAGACGAAGCGGCCGGCCTGATTCAGGCTGACATGGCGCTCAAGCAGCGCGCCGTCGTCTTGCCAGCGGAAGAGCTTGACCGGCATGGCATCCAGCACTTCATTGGCAATGACGCAGCCTTGCCAGCTTGCCGGCAGGGTATCGCGCCATTCCACTCTGCTGCCGAAACGGGCCAGGCGGGCCTGCTGCCGGGCGCGCAAGTCGGCGGACAACTCCAGGATTTCATAGCGGACCGGCAGCCCGAGCGCATCCAGGCTATCAAGCAGGCCTTCGGCCAGGGCACCGCTGCCGGCGCCAAACTCCAGGACGCCCAGTGTGTCCGTCTGCACCAGGATCTCGGCCGCCTGGCGTGCCAGCGTCGCGGCAAAAGCGGGGGTGAGTTCGGGGGCGGTGATGAAATCACTGCCGGGTTGCGGTGCGGCGCTGGCGCCAGGGTCGGCCGCCAGCTTGACCTGTGTGCCGCTGTAATAGCCCAGACTGGGCGTGTAGAGCGCCATGGCCATCCAGGTGTCGAATGGCAGCGCGCCGCCAGCCTGCTGGATGGCGCGGGCGAGCTGCGCGTGCAGTTGCTGGCTGACGGCCAGCGTGGCAGGGTCCAGGCGTTGAATCAGGGCGTCCAGGGAGGTGGGCATGGCAGGTCGGTACGGAAACAGGCAGGAAAATGGCAGCTATTGTCCCATGCTATGCGCTTGGGTGCAGAAAGCGGCAGGCGAAAAAAACGGGAGGCTGTCACGTGGACAGCTTCCCGTTTTTGATATCGCCGGGTGCCTGTCTGGCACCCGGTCAGCCGCGAGGCTGCATCCGCAGGCGGGCAGCAGCCAGCGCAGGCTTAGCGGCGGAAGTCGCCGCGCGAAGCGAAGTCACGGCGTTTGCCGCCGGGGCCTTGCGGACGGCTGGTGCTAGCGGTTTTGACGTAAGGCTTGCCAGCGTGGCCTTCCTCGCCTTCACGGCGGGCGCGCGGCGCGCGGTCGCTGAATTCCGGACGGGCAGGCCGTTCGCTGCGGTCAAAGCCAGGGCGGTCGCTGCGTTCCGGGCGGCTGAAACGTTCCGGACGGGCCGGACGATCGCCACGGTCAGCGAATTCGGGGCGAGCCGGACGGTCACCGCGATCGAAGCCGGGACGGTCGCCGCGTTCGGGGCGGTTAAAGCGTGCCGGGCGGTCGCCGCGGTCAGCAAACTCGGGACGCGCCGGACGTGCGCCCTGGTCGAAGCCTTGGCGCTCGCCACGATCGGCGCCTTCGCCACCTTCATAGGAGCGGCTGGGCGACTTGCCGTACTTGCCTTGGCTGAACGAGGGGCGGGAATCGCCAGGACGGCGGCCCGGGCGGCTGCCCGGACGGCCCTTGGCGCCGGGGCCGCCGGCGGGACGGGCGCGGCGTTGCGGTTCCAGACCGGCGATTTCGCCGATATCCAGCGTTTGGCCGATGTAATGCTCAATGCGGCGGATCTTGTGGCGTTCGCTGTGCGTGGCCAGCGTGAAGGCCTGGCCGTCGCGGCCGGCACGGCCAGTGCGGCCGATGCGGTGCACATAGTCTTCGGCTTGCATGGGCAGGTCGAAGTTGAAGGCGTGGCTGATGCCTTGCACGTCGATACCGCGTGCGGCGACGTCCGTGGCAACGAGGATCTGCAACTGGCCGCGTTGCAGCATGGACAGGGTGCGCGTACGCTGACGCTGATTCATGTCACCGTGCAGAGCGGCAGCGCTGAAACCGTCATTGCTCAGCACATCGGCCAGGTCATCCGCGCCGCGCTTGGTCGCGGTGAAAATGATGGCTTGATCCAGCGCCGTATCACGCAGCATATGGTCCAGCAGGCGCAGCTTGTGGGCGGCGTCGTCGGCGTACAGCAGCGTTTGCGTGATGTTCTGGTGCTTGTCGCGGTGGCCGGAAATGTCGATACGCTTGGGTTCGCGCATCATGCGCTCGGCCAGACGGGCCACACTGCCATCCAGGGTCGCGGAGAACAGCAGGGTTTGGCGCGAGGCCGGGGTGGCGGCAATAATGGTTTCGATGTCTTCGATGAAGCCCATGTCCAGCATGCGGTCGGCTTCATCCAGCACCAGCGTGTGCACCGTGGACAGATCCACGCGGCGCGATTGCAGGTGGTCGATCAGGCGGCCGGGCGTTGCGACCAGCACGTCCACGCGGCGCGACAATGCGCGCAGCTGGGCACCATAGGGCATGCCGCCAACGGCAGTGGTGGTACGCAGGCCAGGGATATTCTTGCCATAGACTTGCGTGGCTTCGTTGACTTGCAGGGCCAGTTCGCGGGTCGGAGCCAGCACCAGGATCTGTACGCCGCGGCCTTGATTGGTGGGCTTGCCGACGACACGCTCCAGCGCGGGCAGCATGAAAGCAGCGGTCTTGCCGCTGCCGGTCTGGGCCGAGACCATCAGGTCACTGCCGGCGAGAGCTTGAGGGATGGCGGCAGCCTGGACAGACGTCGGCTCGGAGAACCCGGCTTCATGCAGGGCAGACAGCAGAACGGGGGACAGCCCCAGATTATCAAAATTCATAGGTAATATTTTTCCCAGGGACGCACGCAGGCATCCCGATAATGGGTACACGTCAGCAGGGGCGGAGATGCGCCTGTGGCGATACAGTTGAACGGAGCATCGTGCCGACCGGAACAACCGTAGCGCGAGGGTTCCTGGCGGAACCTGGCGTAGGAAAGAGGTCAGGGAGCGATGACGGCCATCATGGGCGAAGGTCTTGGACCGGACGACTGCTGGCGCATGAAGCGCGGAATGATGGCACGGACATTTGCAGTGCGGCGATTTTAGAGTTAACCCTAGGAAAAAGCCAGGGATTTCAATCAACTGTTGTTTTTTGCTGCGTGGCAGCGCCGCACGAAAACGCCTTGCCCGCCACGCCGGCTGCTTGCCGCAGCGGCAGGCAAGGCGGGAGCGGCAGCCGCTGCGGGGTTGAACCGCCGCGGCGCGTGCGGCAGCAGGCCGCCGCTTACTGCGTGAACAACCCGGCTTGTTGCGTGTTGTCTGTGCGCCAGCGAATGGGGGCTTGCGCACGGCTGGCCAGCCATTCGTTGACTTGCCGGAAATGGCCGCAGCCGAGGAAAGGCACCGGAGGGCGGCGGGCCGCCAGCGGTGAGGGGTGATTGGCGCGCAGCACCAGATGACCTTGCTCCGTTGGCAGCAGGGCCTGCTTGGCCTGGGCATGGCCGCCCCACAGCAGAAAAGCGGTAGGCTGAAGGCTGGCCGCCTGGCGGATCAGGGCATCGGTAATGGTTTCCCAGCCGCGTTTGGCGTGGGCTGCCGGCTGGCTGTCTTCAACCGTCAGCACGGTATTGAGGAGCAGAACCCCTTGTTTTGCCCAAGGCGTCAGGTCATTGCCCCAATGGGCGATGGCGGCCGTGGGCGGCAGTTCGGGCAGCGGCGCATGCAGGCCATCATCGCGTGCAACTTCCAGAAACATATTGCGCAGGCTGGGCGGCCGTTTCAGGGTGTTGGGAACGGAAAATGCCAGGCCCTGAGCCTGACCCTGGCCATGATAGGGGTCCTGTCCCAGGATGACAGCGCGTGTTTGCCGGCAGGGTGTCAGGGCCAGGGAGCGCCAGGGGGCAGGGGGGTAGATTACAGCGCCAGCCGCCAGCCTTTGGTCGAGATAGTTGGCGATGGCGTGGCGGGCCTGCGCCACGGCAGGCTGTTGCAGCACGGCGAGCCAATCAGGGTCCAGCCTTGCGGTCTCGGGGTGCCGGATTTGCTGGGTCAGGGTGGCGGTATCGGAAGGGGAAGCCATGCGTGAATTTGCCGTGAGGGAACAACGATGGCGGCAAGCATAGCAGGTGAGCGCCAGGCCGTTCAGGCCATGGCGCGCAGCGGGCAGCTACCGCCGGCAGCGCGGCGGCAACTGCGCCATGGGTCAGCGGCGGGTAATCAGCGCGCCCAGCAGGAAAGAGACGGCAGCAACGACACCCAGGGCTTGCCACGGCTTGGCCTGGATGCATTCCTCGGCGGAATCCACATAGCCGCGCACGGTCAGCGAAGCGCTGACAGCCTTGTCTTCCACGATGCCGCGGACTTTGTAGATTTGATCTTCCAGGCGGGCGCGCAGCTCGGCGGCGTCCGCATCCTTGTCCTGGAGGGCAGCTTCAAGGTTGCCCAGTGCTTCCAGCACGTCCTCGCGCAGCGAGTCCTGCACGTCCTGGCCAGCCCTTTTGCCGGCGCTCTTGACGTCTTCGTAACCTTGCTCAAGACCACGGCTGGTGCGATTCAGAATGCCCATCATCGTTCTCCTTGAAGATGCGTCCGGAGCCGGACGCTGTTAATCCATTATCGGTGGAAATCCGTATGACGTCATTATCGTTTTGTTGCGGGATGCAGCGTTAGGTGTAGCGCAGGCGGAGGGGAAGGCGAAGATGTTTCTGGTGGTTAGCCCCGGGTTGACCTAGATGCATGCTGTCCATATCATTCGTACTGAAATGAATTCTATTGAACTGATTTCATAGGGAATGATTCTGTGAGAAATGAAAGTGGCGTGCAGGATTACGAACTGCGCATCCTGCGTTCCCTGCGGCGTATTACCCGTGCGATTGCACTGCATTCCAGGCACCTGGAATCATGCAGCCACATCACGGCGCCGCAGCTGGTTTGCCTGCGCATCGTGATCGAAGCGGGACCGCTGACGGCAACGGCCATCAGCAAGGAAATGCATATCAGCCCCAGCACGGTAGTGGGGATACTGGACCGCCTGGAAGATAAGGCGCTGATCCGGCGTGAGCGGGGCAAGGAAGACCGGCGCATCGTGTTCATCACGGCTACGCCTGCAGGTGTCGAATTGGCCCGCCAGGCGCCCTTGCCCTTGCAGCAGGCCTTGTCTAGCGGCCTGGCCAGTCTGCCGGAAATCGAGCGAGCCACTATCACGCTGGCGCTGGAGCGCATCGTGGGCCTGATGGAACCGGAGTTGCCTGGCGCGCAGGCTGCGCAGGAAAGCGCGGCAGAACTGGCTTCGCCGCTGTTGGAAGTGCCGGACGGTGATATCGCGCCTGAATCGGGGCTGGCGGTATGAGCGCCGCCAGTTATCAGATCGCGCTGGGCGGGGCGCCACCCGAAGGGCAGGCCCATGTTCTGGATACGCCGGTTGCGGCCGACGGGGCAGCTATTCATGCATTGATCGCGGCCAGTCCGCCGCTGGATTTGAATTCCGTCTATGCCTATTTGCTGCTGTGCGAGCATTTCAGCGCCACCTCGGTGGTGGCGCGCCGGGGCGCGGAGATTGACGGCTTTGTTTCGGCCTACTTGCCGCCGGGACGGGAAGATACGATTTTCATTTGGCAAGTCGCCGTCCATGAGCGCGCCCGCGGCGCCGGACTGGCGCAACAGATGCTGAAGCATCTGCTGGCGCGCCCCGCCCTGAAATGGGTGCGCTATCTGGAAACCACCATAGGACCTGACAACCACGCTTCGCGCCGCACGTTTGCGGCGCTGGGCGAGGCTCTCGGTGCCCCATGCACGGAACGTCCCTTGTTTGACGTGACGCTGTTCGGGGGCGCCTCCCACGAGGACGAACGCTTGCTGCGATTCGGCCCGTTCCACTCTCCATCGTGTTGATCCGGCGCCCAGGCCGCCACGCTTTCGCGTGGTCTGGTCTGGCGCTGGGCAGTGCTGGCACCGCAGGTTTGCCGGCTGACGGTGGCGCCGCACGGGCAGGAGGCCCGGCGCTGCGCGGCGCCTGCGTCATAGGCGCGATGGAACTATTCATATGAAGCAAGGGAGGAAGCATGATGGACTTGAAAATATTTGACCGGATGGAGTCGGAGGTGCGGGGGTATATCCGTTCCTTTCCGGTGATATTCAGCCAGGCCAGAGGTTCGCTTCTGGTCGATGAGGAGGGCGGCGAATATGTGGATTTCTTCAGCGGCGCAGGGACGCTGAACTATGGACATAACAATCCCGTATTCAAGGAAAAGCTGCTGGAATATCTCGATGCCGACGGGGTCGTGCATGGGCTGGACATGGCAACCAGTGCGAAGAAGCATTTCCTTGAATCCGTGGAGCAGCTGTTGCTGGCGCCGCGCGGCTGGCGCTACACCCTGCAATTCACCGGGCCGACGGGCACCAATGCCGTGGAGGCCGCGTTGAAAATTGCCCGGCAGGTCACGGGGCGCAGCAATGTGGTGTCGTTCACGCATGGTTTCCATGGCGTCAGCGGCGGTTCGCTGGCTGCAACGGCCAATGAAAAATTCCGGGAAGCGGCTGGGGTGTCCCTGGGCAATACGGCATTCATGCCTTATGACGGTTATTTCGGGCATGACGTCGATACGATGGTCTATTTCGAACGCATGCTGGAAGATCCCTCCAGCGGCCTGGACAAACCGGCTGCGGTGATTGTGGAAACCGTGCAGGGCGAAGGCGGCGTCAATGTCGCGACAGTGCGCTGGCTCAAAGAACTGCAGCGCCTGTGCCGCCGCCATGAGGTCTTGCTGATCGTCGATGATATCCAGGTAGGCTGCGGCCGTACCGGCAAATTCTTCAGTTTTGAAGCCATGGGCCTGGAGCCCGACATCATCACGCTCTCCAAATCCCTCTCCGGTTTCGGCCTGCCCATGTCGCTGGTGCTGATGCGCCCTGAACTGGATGTCTGGAAACCGGGCGCGCACAGCGGCACCTTCCGTGGCAACAACCTGGCATTTGTGACGGCTGCGCAAGCGCTGGAGAGCTATTGGCGCGATGACGCCTTCAGCCGCGAGATCGCGCGCAAGGAGCGCAAGGTGCGCGACTGGCTGGAAAACCTGGTGCACAGCTATCCGGATGCGGGTCTGGCAGCGCGCGGGCGAGGTCTGATCCAGGGCCTGGTGAGCCAGGACGATCCCGCGCTGGCGGGTCGTATCGCCGCTCAGGCGTTCAAGCACGGGGTGGTGATAGAAACGTCAGGGGCGCATGACGAAGTGCTCAAGCTGCTGCCGGCTCTGACCATCGAGGATGAGCTGCTGGCGCGAGGGCTGGATGTCCTGGAACGCAGTGTGGCTGAGGTGCTGGCTGTGACGGGCCGCCGCGCCCGGATTCTGAAAATTGGAGGGGTGCGCTAATGCTGGTCAAACATGTGAATGATGTCATAGGAACGAGCGACGAAGTCCGTACCGATACCTGGATGAGCCGCCGCGTGCTGCTGAAGAAGGATGGCATGGGGTTTTCCTTCCATGAAACCACCATTTTTCCGGGCACGGAAACCCATATCCACTACCGCAATCACCTGGAAGCCGTCTGGTGCATAGAAGGCGACGGGGAAATTGAAACCATCGCCGATGGCCGCAAATATGCGCTGGGGCCGGGCGTGGTCTATGCGCTGGATCAGCATGATGAGCACTGGCTGCGCGGCGGCAAAGAGCCGCTGCGTGTGATCTGCGTCTTTAATCCACCCCTGACCGGCAAGGAAGTACACGACGCCGAGGGTGTTTATCCGCTGGAACAAGCTGGCTGATTCAGGCCCCAGGCCGCACGGTCTTGCGCCGTGCGGCAGCGCCCCGGCGCCGGACGCCCTGATCCGCGCCATGCGGCCTGGCCTGGATACACCCAGGCTCAGGCCCAGGGAACAGGCCGAGGCCGGCATTCGGGCAAGGGCCTAAATGTTGCATCAATACTGGTTACTGGCACGGGATGAGAGGCGGGCGCAGGCTTGGGCCTGCGCATGTCTTGCCCGGCAACAGGAAAGGAGGATTCGTCATGATTACCCCTACGCTGGACCCTTACGCATCGCGTACTGACCGCGATGCCGGCATCGTGCAGCGCGTTGAACCGCTGGTTTATGAAGACGGCGCTTACGCCAATGCCTTGCAGCCGGCGCAGCAGGCCGCTTATGCGCGCGACGGCTTTATTGTGCTGGAAGATTTATTGCCTGCTGGCGAAGTGGACTGCCTGATGGAAGAGGTGGACCGCATGACGCGCGACCCGCAGATCCGGCAGCGCGACGAGGCCATTACCGAGAAAGGCAGCCAGGCGGTGCGCTCGATATTCCGTGTGCATGAGCTAAGCCGTGTCATTCATGCCTTGGCCCACGATGAGCGCTTGTTGAATGTCGCCCGCCAATTGCTGGGTTCGGAAGTGTATATCCATCAGTCACGCGCCAATCTCAAGCCGGGATTCAAGGGCAAGGATTTTTACTGGCATTCAGATTTTGAAACCTGGCATGTCGAGGATGGCATGCCCGCCATGCGCGCTGTCAGCTGCTCCGTGCTGCTGACGGATAATTCGGCCGTGAATGGGCCGCTGATGTTGATGCCGGGCTCGCAGAAACAGTTTATTTCCTGCGTGGGCCGCACGCCGGATGCGCACTACAAATCTTCGCTCAAGCAGCAGGAATATGGCGTGCCGGATCCGGTCAGCCTGCAATTGCTGGCTGAGCAGGGCGGGGTGGTGCCTGTCATTGCCAAGGCTGGCTCGGTGGTATTCTTCGACTGCAATACCATGCATGGTTCCAGCAGCAATATCTCGCCCTGGCCGCGTGCCAACGTGTTCATGGTCTATAACAGCGTCGAAAACCGCCTCGGCCCGCCAAAGTATGGCCTGACGCCACGCCCGGAGCATATTGCGACCCGGACCAATGACGCCGTCATGGAGGCCTTGCCCGCTGGCGCCTTCATGCAAACGGGCAGGGAGTGACTTCAGCGGGATAGGGCTGTCAGCAGCGCCTGGCGGCAAGCGGCCAGTTTGCCGCGCCGGGCCGCTTCCTGCTGCGGGTCGGCAGCGCGCTGCGGCGCGGCCCAGATGGCGTCGGGAAAGTGGGGGTCATCGCGCCAGCGGGGGATGATGTGCCAGTGCAGGTGCGGCACCATATTGCCCAGCGCCGCCAGATTGACCTTGTCGGGCGCCAGGGTGTCCCGCAGGACGCGCTCGGCGCGCATGACCGTGTCCATCAGCTGCGCGCGCTCGGCCTCGGACAGGTCGCTCATCTCGGCGCGGTGCTGATTCCAGATGACGCGCAGATAGCCGGGGTAGCCGGGCATATCGACTTCTATCACGCGCAGGGCGTCATTGCGCCAGAGCAGGGTGCCGCCCGCCGATGAGCACAGCGGGCAGGGCGGGGAAGGGGGACAGGCGGGGCAGGCGGAAGCGGGGGCAGTCATGTCGTCAGCGTTGGGGGTCAATGTTTGAGCGCTTTTTCCAGCACGGAAACGATGTGCTGCAGCAGCGCTACGCGTGCCTGGCGTTTGTCGTTGGCAGGCAGCACGCACCAGGGGGCATGGTCGGTGTGCGTGAGTTGCAGCATATCCCTGGCGGCTTTTTCGTATTGCGGCCAGCGTTTGCGGTTGCGCCAGTCGTCGGGAGTGATCTTGTAGCGTTTGGCCGGATTGTGCTCGCGCTCATGGAAGCGGCGCAACTGCTCGTCACGGCTGACGGACAGCCAGACCTTGATGACGATGGTGCCGTGTTCGTGCAACTGCCGTTCGAAATCATTGATTTCCGCATAGGCCCGGTGGCGCGCGGATTCATTGATCAGTCCTTCGACACGCTCTACCAGAACACGGCCATACCAGGTGCGGTCGAAGACCGTGGTGCGGCCATGGCTGGGAATGTGCCGCCAGAAGCGCCAAAGATAGGGGTGGGCCAGCTCATCGTCGGTGGGGGCGCTGATGGGCACCACTTCGTAGCTGCGCGCGTCTAGCGCGCGGGTGACGCGGCGGATGGAGCCGCCCTTGCCCGAAGCATCCATGCCTTCCAGCGCGAGCACCAGGCTGCGTTTGCCGAAAGCCGCTTCGCGCACCAGGCGGCCCAGCCGCGCCTGCCATTTGAGCAGCGCCTTTTTGTATTGCTTGCGCGACAGGCGCGGGGTATCGGTGGGCAGGTCCAGCGTGACGGGACGCTTGCAGGGAACGGATGAATCCACAGGCGGCGTGACGCGCTTGCGCGGCGGCGCCTGCAGCGCCTTGAGCACAATGCTGGCGGTTTCGATGGCGCGTACCCGTTCGTCCGCGCTGGGAATGACATGCCAGGGCGCATAGGGCGTCTGCGTCGCTTCAATGGCTGCCGCGCCAATATCGCGGATGGCCTTGAAGTTCTCGGCGACCTGCTTATCGGTTTCCGTGACTTGCCAGGCGGTCATTTTGTTGGCCAGCAGCTGCTGCGTGCGAGCGCTTTGCGCATCGCGCGACATATGAAACCAGAGCTTGATGATCTGCACGCCCTCGGCTGCCAGCAGCGCTTCGAAGGCACGGATTTCACGGATGCCGCGCAGCAGGTCGGCCGAGGTCATATCGCTGTGCGCGTACTGGCGCAAATGCGCTTCGTACCAGGAGCCGAAGACGATGCCGGTGCGGCCGCGCGCCGGCAGGGCGTTCCAGTAGCGCCACAGCGGAGGGCGCATGGCTTGTTCAGGGGTCGGCTCGCCAAAGGCAATGGTGCTGATATGGCGCGGATCCATCCATTCGTTGAGCTGGTTGATCGCGGCGCCCTTGCCTACGCCGTCCAGCCCGGTCACGACAATCAGCAGCGAACGCTTGTTTTCCTGCAGGCGGTCATATTGCGCCTGGATCAGGCTGGTGCGCAGCTTGGTTTCGCGTTCTTTGGCAAGCGCCTTGGGCAAGGCCGGATCGGCTTCAGCCACGGAAAACAGGTCGTCGGCGCCGCGCGTATAGGCGCGGGGAACGTTTTCCAGAAGTTCGGCCGCAGTCGGCAGGCTGTCGGTTTTCTGACTGTTATTGCCCATGGAGGCTCCCCGGGATCTGTCGAGTTTTCAGGCTACCAGACCCGGGGCCGTCGTGCCAGGGGCCGGAATCAACAGATCCCGGAATCGGGCATTTTCAGCGCAGGCCGCTTCAGGGCTGGCCGCACATCAGTCTGACCATCCTGGCATAAATGGCCGTGGCGCCGTGCAATTGCTCCAGCGCAATGGATTCGTCGATGATGTGCGCGTCTTCTTCATTGCCTGGGCCCAGCCCGATGGTGGGGATGCCGCGCCTGCCGGCAGACTCCGAGCCATTGGTGCAGAACGGCCAACTGCCCACCACCGGTTCACGGCCGCTTTGGCGGACGGCCTCCCGTGTCAGCTGCAACAGGGGCGAGTCGGCTTCGCAGCGCCAGGCGGGCAGCCAGCGCGGCGGGTTGGCATGGCAGCCGGTGAAGGTGGAAACCGTGTCCTCGCTGACTTGCAGCGTGAAGTCGCGCAAGCCGTGCTGGTGCAGGTGCGCACGGATTTGCGCCAGCACATCGTCCAGGCTTTCTCCGGCGATGGTGCGCCGGTCGAACCGTAGGGTTGCGCTCAGCGGAATCATGGAGATCGACGGGTAGGGATCGGAAATGATATCCGTGGGAACCAGCAAGGCCGGGCCGAGCACGGGGTCATGCGGCAGGGGCAGGCTTTCCAGCGCGGTCAGCGCGCGGGCGGCGGCATGCAGGGGGTTGACGCCCCGGTGCGGGTTGGCGGCATGGGCGGGTTTGCCATGAAAACGCAGCAGGATTTCCACGCGGCCTTTCTGGCCTGCGCGAATTTGCAGTTTGGAGGGTTCGCAAATGACGACGGCGGCGGGCTGGCAGGCATCCAGCACTGGCGCCAGCGCATGGCCTTCAATGACTTCCTCCAGCACGCTGGCCGAGACGGCCACGCGTTGCGTCAGCCCCTGGCGCGCGGCCTGGGCCACGCCGCAGATGGCGGCCGCGACGCCGCCTTTCATGTCCGTGCTGCCGCGGCCGTACAGGCGGCCTTCGTGGATTTCTGCCCCGAAAGGGTCAAAGCGCCACTCGCCGGTGACGGGCACGACATCCATGTGCCCATCGAAAAGCAGCGCAATGTCGGTGCCGGCCGGGCCGACGATGCCCAGCACCGAGCCATTGGCATCGGTGCGGACTTCATCGAAGCCGGCGGCGCGCATGGTTTCAGCCATGAGGCGGGCCATGTCCGCTTCATGGCCGGAAAGACTGGGAATTCTGACCATGGCCTGAGTCAGGGCTACGACGTCCATGTCCATTGATATATCCGATAAGGCTGGCGGCGCGGGCCAGGCGGCCCGCGTCAGAGGTTGAGGGAAACGGTAAGAGCTCAGCGGTTCACCAGTTCGCGCGGCACGCGGTAAACCAGAATGGCGCCCAGCACGGTGAAGCTGGCCAGGAAGTACATGCCGCCATCGGTGGAACCGGTCAGTTCCTTGATCCAGCCGATGGCATAGGGGCTCACAAAGGCGGCCAGGCCGGCAAAGGAATTGATGCCGGCAATGCCTGCGGCGGCGCTTTTACCGTCCAGAAAGGCGGTAGGCAGGCTCCAGAACAGGGGCGAGCACACCATGCAACCGGCAGCGGCGACGGATAGCATGGCGACGGCCAGCATCGGGTTATGGCTGAACAGGGTACTGAGCGCCAGCCCGGTGCCGCCGACCAGGAAGGGCACGATCATGTGCCAGCGGCGCTCGCGGCTGCGGTCGGAATGGCGGCAGACGAGAACCATGGAGATCACCGCGCAGATATTGGGCACGGCGGTGAGCAGGCCCACGTCCAGCAGGGAGCTGACGCCGGTGGAGCGGATCACGGAAGGAATCCAGAAGGCCAGGCCGGAAAGACTGGAGACGGTGCAGTAGCAGATCAGCGCCATGTGAACGACACGGCGGTCGCGGAACAGGCGCAGCAGCGAGACATGTTCGGTTTTTGCGTTGCGTTCCGCTCCCAGGTTGGCGTTCAGGCGCGCTTTTTCTTCGGGGCGCAGCCAGCCTGCGTCGTCGATGCGGTCGTCCAGGTACCAGAGGACGGCCAGGCCCAGCAGCAGCGAGGGAACGGCTTCGATGATGAACATCCACTGCCAGCCGGCCAGGCTGTGCGTTTCATGAAAGGCTTCCATGATCCAGCCTGACAGCGGGCCGCCCAGGATGCCGGCAAAGGGCACAGCCGTCATGAATACCGCCACAATCTGGCCGCGGCGGTGGGACGGGAACCAATAGGTCAGGTAAAGAATGATGCCAGGGTAAAAACCGGCTTCGGCAGCGCCCAGCAGGAAGCGCAGGATATAGAACTGGGTCGGGCTCTGGGTGAGCGCCATGGCGGCCGAGATCAGGCCCCAGAGAATCATGATGCGCGCCAGGGTTTTCTTGGCGCCGATCCGGTGCATCAGGACATTGCTGGGCACCTCGAACAGGAAATAACCGATGAAGAAGATCCCGGCGCCCAGGCCGTACACGGCTTCGCTGAATTGCAGGTCGTCGAGCATTTGCAGCTTGGCGAACCCCACGTTGACGCGGTCCAGAAAGGCGGCGATATAGCAGGCCATCAGGAATGGCAGCAGGCGCCAGGCAACCTTGCGATACAGCGCATTATCCTTGCCGGCGCCGCTATCCGTCGCGGCGGCAAGGCCAGGCGTTGCCACGCCTCCTAGTGATTGATCCATCTTGTCTCCTTTGGTATTGATGTTTTTCAGGCAAAACGTCCCCCTGCGTGCCGGAATGGCCGCATGCCTGGTTTGTTTTTCGGGGGAAGACTGGCCTGCCCGGACGGCCCTCCTCAAAGCCGGGCGGGCAGGCTGTCAGACCTTATTCAGGCGGGTAGCGCCTCCGGCTCGATGGCGCCGCGCCGTTCGGTGATGAGGCCATAGGCTTCAGGGCGGCGGTGGCGTTCGAAGTTGAAGGTGGTGGTCTTGTAGGAGCGGCACAGATCCAGGTCGCAACGGGCAATCGCCAGTTCATCGCCCTTGGTCGAGCAGGCCGCGACGATTTCGCCGGAGGGCGCAATGATGCAGCTGCCGCCTATCATTTCGCAGCCTTCCTCATTGCCTGCTTTGGCCACGCCCACAACCCAGGTGCCATTCTGGTAAGCGCCAGCCTGCATGACGAGCTGGTTATGGAACATGGACAAGTCATCGTGCTCGGGGGCGGGCGGATTGTGTACCGGGGTGTTGTAGCCCATCATGATCATCTCCACGCCTTGCAGGCCCATGACACGGTAGGTCTCGGACCAGCGCCGGTCGTTGCACAGCGCCATGCCCATGATGCCGTCGAAACCGCGCCAGACATCGAACGACGGGCCGGGTTCGAAATAGTATTTTTCCAGATGCTGAAAGGCGCGCCAGGGTTCATTCTTGGCGTGGCCGGGCAGGTGAACCTTGCGGTATTTGCCGATGATCTTGCCGCTCTGATCTACCAGGATAGAAGTGTTGTAGCGGTGCTTGACGCCATTTTCCATGGCCAGCTCGGCATAGCCGAGATAGAAGCCTATGCCCAGTTCGGCGGCTGTTTCGAACAGGATGCGGGTTTCCGGGCCGGGCATTTCAGCTTCGTAGTAGCCATCCATTTCCACCTGGTCTTCCACATACCAGCGCGGGAAAAAGGTGGTCAGCGCCAGTTCGGGAAAGACGACGAGCTGGCAGCCCATGGCGTGGGCGTTGCGCAGGTGTTCCAGCAGACGGGCCACGACGGCGCGGCGGCTATCGGTGCGGTGAATGGGGCCGAGCTGGGCGGCAGCGACATTGATGATGCGTGACATGGTGGAGTCTCCTTGTGATTATCTTTTGGGGCGCGTCAGGATTGCGCCAGTTCCAGTAGCAGGTCGAGCAGAATGGCAGCGCCCGCGCCAATGTCGCCGTCCTGCGTGAATTCGGCGACGTTGTGCGAAAGCCCGCCGACGCTGGGGACAAAAATCATGCCGGTCGGGCACAGGCGCGCCAGCATTTGCGCGTCATGGCCAGCCCCGCTGGGCATGCGGCGCACGCTGTGGCCGTGGGCCCGGGCAAGTGTTTCGACCCGGCTGATGATGCGTTCATCGAAAGCGACCGGCTCGAAGTCGGCCAGGATGCGGTGCGTGATCTGCACGCCTTCTCCGGCCGCCAGCGCGTCAGCCTGCGCCAGGCACTCGGCGACAGCCTGGCGCAGCGCCTGGCCGTCGGTATTGCGCAGATCCAGGGTGAACGTGGCGCGATTGGGAATGACGTTGATCAGGCTGGGATGCAGCTGCAAATGGCCAACGGTAGCCAGCTGGCCGCCGCCCATGCGCCGCGTCAGGTCACGCGCAAAGCAGGCAATGCGCGCGGCTACCAGACCGGCATCGTGCCGCAGCGCCATGGGGGTGGTGCCGGCGTGATTGGACGTTCCTTCAACAGTGAACTCCAGCCAGTGAATGCCTTGCACGCCAGTGACAGCGCCTATGGCTGTGTGTTCATGCTCCAGCAGCGGGCCTTGTTCGATATGCAGTTCGACAAAGGCATGCACCTGATTGCTGCCCACCGGGGCAGGGCCGTCATAGCCGATGCGGCGCAGGTTGTCGCCGACAGTCGTGCCGTCTATCCCAACGGTATCCAGTGCCTGCTGCAGCGCCATACCGCCCTGATACACCAGGCTGCCCATCATATCGGGGGCGAAGCGCGAGCCTTCTTCGTTGGTGAAAAAGGTGACGGCCAGCGGCCGGCGGGTCTGTATGCCCGCATCATTAAGGGCGGCCATGACTTCCAGCCCGGCCAGCACGCCGAGATTGCCGTCATAGCGGCCGCCAGTGCGTACCGTGTCGATATGCGAGCCTGTCATGACTGGCGGGCCATCTTCCTGCCCGCGCCGCAGGCCGGTGACGTTGCCGATGGCGTCCACGGTGATGTCCAGGCCCAGTTCACGCATCCAGCCGGTGACCAGGTCGCGGCCCTGGCGGTCTTCGTCCGTCAGGGCAAGGCGGCAGACGCCTCCGCCAGCAATGGCGCCGACTTGGCCCAGTTCGGCGATGCGGGCCAGCAGGCGCGCCAGATTGATGCGGGGTGCCGGGCGCTGGCGGTTCATGCTGGCTCTCCGATGTCTTCCGGCTTGCGGCCCACGATCTCTTCATACAGCACAGGGTCTGTGGCGCCTTCGCTGCCGAACAGCAGGATGCGGCTGTCGGCGTTCAGGCCGAGCGCCGCCCTGGCCCCGGGGTCGGCCAGCGCTGCCAGCGCGCCCGCCAGGCCCGCCACCGCCGATTCCCCTGCGACCAGGGGCGCATCCCCGTACGGGCTGTCGGCCAGCAGGCGCACGGTATCCAGTGCCGCTGCGTCATCCACCGTCAGAAAGGCCTGCACGCCAGGGTGCAGGATTTCCCAGGCCAGCAGGGACACTTCGCCGCAGGCCAGCCCGGCCATCACGGTATCCAGTTCACCATGCACGGCGACAGGATGACCGGCTTTGGCGCTTTCATAGAGGCAGGCGGCCTTGTCTGGCTCGACCACGATAAAGCGCGGCCTGCGTTCGCCCAGATGTTCCCAGAAGTGCGCGCAGACCGCTGCCGCCAGCCCGCCGACGCCGCCTTGCAGGAACACATGGGTGGGCAGGACGCCATCATCTGTCCGGGTAATCTGTTGCAGCGCTTCGTCGGCCATGACGCCATAGCCTTGCATGACGTCCTTGGGGACATCCATATAGCCGGGGTAAGACGTATCCGACACGACAAAGCGGTCCAGGCGCGCAGCATCTTCCGCCGCCTGGCGGACGGAGTCGTCATAGTTGCCGGGGGTGCGCACAACTTGCGCGCCATAGCTTTCGATGGCGGCTTTACGGCCTTCGCTGACGGTGGCATGGATGTAGATCACGCATTGGCAGCCGAAGCGCTCGGCGCCCCAGGCGACAGAGCGGCCATGATTGCCATCTGTCGCGCAGGTGACGGTCATGCTTTGGGTCAGGTCACGGTAACGGCCTGACAGCAGGTCTTCTATGCCCAGGTCTGTCCTGCCCAGGCGCTGATTCAATTCGCGCAGCAGCAGGCGGCTGACCGCATAGGCGCCGCCCAATGCCTTGAAACTGCCCAGGCCGAAGCGGTGCGCTTCCTGTTTGTAGAGAATCTGGCGCACACCGGCGGCGGCGGCCAGTCCGGCCAGGTCGCGCAGCGGTGTTGGCGCATAGCCTGGCCAGCGGCGGATTTGCTCATTGGCTTGCTGGAAGGCGGCGCCGCCAAGGATGGCTTGCTGCGCCGGGCCATAGGGCGCCTGCGGGGCGAAGTCGGTATTGTGAATCCAGTGCAGGCGGGCGTTGGGCAGAATGGTGGACAAGAGAGTCTCCTGGTTTATCAGTATCGTTATGGGCGCGTGAAGTGTCAGTGCTGCAGATCGCCGTAGAGATCGTGCAGCGATTCGATATTCTTCAGGCGTTGGCGGGCGGCATCGCCCAAGGTGTGCGTGAGGACCGCGCACAGGTGATTGATGAGGCTCATGGCGGCGATGTAGGAGTCGAAGACGGCCGGGCTGCGGTTGACGCAGCGCAGGACGACATCGGCGCGCGCCGGCAGTTCCGTTGCGGTCGGATCGGTCAGCACGATGACTCGGGCGCCGACGCGGCTGGCGTGTTCGACTACCGGCTTGAGCAGAGTGACGCGGCGCCGGAAATCCATGACCAGCAGCACATCGTCCGGCCCCATGTCAGCCAGGTCTTCCGCCAGGTTCAGGCCGGCGCCCGGCGCCAGCGTCACGCCGTCGCGCAGCTGGGTCAGCAAGGCCCAGGCATATTGCGCCAGCACGCGGCCATTACGGAATCCCGCGATCCAGACCCGGCGCGATTGCGCCAGCATTGAAACCGCAGTTTCAACATCGCGGCCGTCCAGCCGTTCAAAGGTTTGCGCCAGGTTTTGCAGGTCGGTGGCAAGATGGGCGGCCAGGGCATCGCCGGACGCATCGGGCGGACGGATGCCGGCCATTTCATACAGCGGGGAGCCGCGTTCGGCTTCGTCGCGGGCTTGGGCGCGGATTTCATTGAAATTCTCATAGCCCAGGCGCCGGAAGAAACGGCTGGCGGTCGCCTTGGATACACCGGCTTTCTTGGCCAGATCCGCGCCAGACCATGCGGCGATATTGCCCAGGCATTCCAGCGTGACATGGGCCAGGCGTTGTTCGCTGTCGGTAAAGCTGTCCTGCAAGGACAGGATGCGTTCCTGCAAAGTGGAAGTCATGATCGCCATGCTCTAATGAAACTGTAGTTTCAGTAGAATAGTTTTGTGAAACTATGGTGTCAATAAAAAATGCAGGGGCAGGACTAGGGAGTTATCCCAGGGGGGAATCAGCGGGCCAGGCCCGCCGGCGGGGGCGAGCCTGATGCGATGGGCTTGATGGGCGGGCAGCAGGAGCGGCTGCTGCCGGGGGTACCGCAGCGGCCTTCAGGCCGCAACAGAGCTGGCGTGGTGCTGCGCCGGTCTCAGGCGACGAGCCGGGCCAGTTCGGCGCCGGGTTCGGCGGCGCGCATGAAGGTTTCACCGATCAGGAAAGCCTGCACGCCATGTTCGCGCATGCGGCGGATGTCTTCGGCGCTGCTGATGCCGCTTTCCGTGACAACACGCTTGCCGTCCGGGATGCGCGGCAGCAAGTCCAGTGTGGTTTGCAGGCTGGTTTCAAAGGTCCGCAGGTTGCGGTTGTTGATGCCCAGCAGCGGGGTATGCAGCTTCAGGGCGCGATCCAGTTCTTCCGCGTCATGGACTTCCACCAGGACATCAAGGTCCAGCGCCCTGGCGCAGTCTTCCAGGTCACGCATTTGCGAATCGCTGAGCGCAGCGGCGATCAGCAGGATGCAGTCGGCGCCCATGGCGCGCGCCGCGACCACCTGATAGCTGTCGATGACGAAATCCTTGCGCAGCACAGGCAGGCTGCAGGCGGCACGCGCCTGGCGCAGGTGATCGTGAGAGCCCTGAAAGAATTGCACATCGGTCAGAACAGACAGGCAGGCTGCGCCGTGGGCGGCATAGGACCCGGCGATCTCGGCAGGGGCAAAGTTTTCGCGGATGACGCCTTTGGACGGCGATGCTTTCTTGATCTCCGCAATGACGCCGGGGCGGCCGACGGCGATGGCGTCTTCGATGGCGCGGGCGAAGCCGCGCACATCCTTGCGGGCCTGGGCTTCACGCAGCAGTTCGGCTTCGCTGCGCAATTGGCGGGAGGTCGCGACCTCTTCTTTTTTTACTGCCAGGATACGGGTAAGGATATCGTTCATGCCTGTCGTCCTTTGCGCGTAAAGGCGCAGAATTCTTCCAGCTTGGCGCGCGCCGCGCCGCTGTCCAGTGCTTCGCCGGCCAGGCGCAGGCCGTCCTCGATCGAGGCGGCGCGGTTGCCAGCGTAAATGGCGAGGCCGGCATTGAAGGCGACGATGTCGCGCGCGGTGCCGGGCTCATTGTTCAGGGCGGACAGTACCATGTCGCGGGACTCTTCGCGGCTGGCGACGCGGATGCTGCGGTTGGATACCATGTTCAAGCCGAAGTCTTCGGGGTGGATCTGGTATTCGGTCACGATATCGTCCTTGAGTTCCCCGACCAGGGTAGAAGCCCCCAGTGACGCTTCGTCCATGCCGTCCATACCGTGGACGATCAGCACATGGCGCGAACCCAGGCGCTGCAACACACGCACCAGGATGCCGACCAGATCGGGGTGGAACACGCCCATCAATTGGTTGGCTGCTTTGGCCGGGTTGGTCAGCGGGCCCAGGATGTTGAAAATGGTGCGCACGCCCAGCTCTTTGCGGATGGGCGCGACATTTTTCATGGCGCTGTGGTGGTTGGGGGCATACATGAAGCCGATGCCGGTAGCGGCCAGGCTTTCCGCCACGGCCTGCGGCGGCAGGTCGATATGCGCGCCCAGGGCTTCCAGCACGTCGGCGCTGCCTGACGAGGAGGAGGCGCTGCGGCCGCCGTGTTTGGCGATGGGCACACCGGCGGCTGCCGCGACGAACATGGAGGCCGTGGAAATATTGAAGGTATTGCTGCCATCCCCGCCGGTGCCGCACATATCCAGCAAGTCTGCGGTATTGGGCGCCATGACGGGTGTGGCGAATTCGCGCATGACCTGCGCGGCAGCGGTGATTTCACCCACGGTTTCTTTCTTGACGCGCAGGCCCATCAGCAGGGCGGCCATCATGGGCGGCGAGATTTCGCCGCGCATCAGGCTGCGCATCAGGGTGAGCATTTCGTCGTGAAAGATCTCGCGGTGCTCGATACAGCGGACCAGTGCTTCTGTCGGAGTGATGGGCATGGGGGTGCTTGCAGACGGTGTCATGACGGTCAGTCCTGCGTCAGAAAATTGCGCAGCAGGGCATGGCCGTGTTCGCTCAGAACCGATTCGGGATGGAACTGTACTCCGTATATCGCTAATTCTTTATGGCGGATACCCATGATTTCCCCATCTTCCGTTTCCGCGGTGATTTGCAGGCAGTCGGGCAGCGATTCGCGCTCAATGGCCAGCGAGTGATAGCGGGTGACGGTATAGGGCGACGGCAGGCCGCGGAAGATATCCGTGCCGGTATGGGTGATGGGCGAGGTTTTGCCGTGCATGATCTGCTTGGCGCGGATGATTTTGCCGCCATAGGCGGCCCCGATGGATTGATGCCCCAGGCACACGCCCAGGATAGGGATGCGTCCGGCGAAGCGCTGAATGGCAGCGATGGAAATGCCGGCTTCGGCCGGCGAGCAGGGGCCGGGCGACACGCAAATGCGTGCCGGGGCCATGGCTTCGATCTCGTCGAGCGTGATTTCGTCGTTACGGGCGACTTTCACTTCTTCGCCCAGTTCACCGAAGTACTGGACCAGGTTGTAAGTGAACGAGTCGTAGTTGTCTATCATCAGCAGGGCCATGATGGCGATCCTTGTGTCTTTGCGGTATTCGGTTGCCGGCGTGCAGACGGAAGTGGCTGCGCCGGGAAAGTCTGTGCAAGGTTCAGTGCTTGCCTGAGGAGGGCAAGGGCCGCCATCGGCGGGCCAACGCGGGATAGGCGCGCACGCAGCCAGCCTGCCGGCGCTGGCCGGAAAGAAAGAGGGCGGTGGGGGCATGTGGCACTGGCAATCTCCTGAGCGTTGGAGCCGCCGTACCGGGAATCAGAATAAAAAAACGCCTTGTATCCACCCGAAACGGCGGCAAGGCGTTGTTTTTGAACCGTAACGTCGAGCCGCTTCCTATTGGAAGCGCCACCACTGGCAAGCGAAGGACGTTGCGTAACGATTCATGAATTCAGTCTGTGCGTGATGAAAGTCTTGCGCCAGCCGGGATAGCACGGCTGGGCGGCAGGCCTGGCTGCTGGGCGTTCAGCGCCGCTGGCAGGACAGGCATTCAGTCGATTGTAGCGGCAGCTTTGTTGTCTGTCGAGGTGTGTGCGGCAGGGGGGCGGGCGTCCGGCAGCGGCGGCGGGGATTGCAGCGCTTCCGAGCGGATGCGCCAGTCCCGCAAGGCCAGTTCGGCGCGCTGTTTCTGCCATTGGGTTTGCAGGGCGTAGCTCGGGGCGGCGGCCGCTTGCAGCTTGCCGTCGGCGCCCCAATGGTAGAACTGCGGGTGTTCCATGCCGATTACCGCGCCTTCGGCGCTGATGAAAACCCCCATGCCGGCAGCGGCATCATCACCGATGAACGACAGGGCCACCGGCGCGGCGGTATCCGCGTAGAGATCCCGGCCGCGCGTGGCGATCCGTGTGTCTTGCAGGGAGTGCGCCATCAGCGTGGCAAAGATATCCTGATGGCTGGCCCATTCGCCGGTGTGGGCCTGTCCGCCCAGACGGTAGGGTTCGGGCAGCCAGATGATGATGGGAACGCCATATTTGAAATTCAGCTGGCTGGCATCGGGGTAGGCGAAGATCTGGCGCGTGTTGTGGTCGCCGGTGGCGGCGAACAGGGTGTGCGCCATGACGCCGTCGCTGTCCAGCTGGTCCAGAAAGTGGCCCAGGGCATCGTTGGCGTACTGATAGGTGGACATGATGGTCCGCCCCTGTTCGGCATCGACGGCCATGGCGCTGCCCAGGGTGCCAGGGTCCAGCACCGCGGGCTGATAGCCCGGGGGGGTGCGGAAAGGCGGGTGATTGGTGGTGGTCAGCATGACCAGCATGAGCGGTTTGCCGGCGGCTTCGGCTTGCGCCACGATATCCCGGGCATAGCGGAACATCCATTCGTCATCCACGCCCCAGGTGTGGGTGGTGGCTTGCGGATAGCGTTCAAGAATGGCGCTTTCGCCCAATACCTGGTCGAAGCCTTGCTGCAGCAGGGCGGTATCCAGTTTGCGCCAGCTATCCTGGCCCGCGCTCAGGAACACCGTTTGGTAGCCAGCATCGCGGTAGGCCTGGGCCACCGAGCTTGAATAGCCGTGGTAGCCGTAGCGGCTTTGCATCAAGGGGGTGATAGGGCTATCCAGCAGCAGGCCTTCCAGGCTTTGGTAGGTGCCGTGCTGGTAAGACAAGGCCTGGCTGAAATAGTCCGCCTTGCCGTGCAGCCAGGGGCGCAGGCGCCCCAGCAAGTCATTGCGGGCCGGGTCATCATATTCCAGCAGATGCCGTCCCCAGCCTTCCATGACGGCCACCAGCACGTTCGGCTGGCGTGCCTGCTGCCAGGCCTCCTGGGGCGGCAGGGTTTGCTGCAGGGCGTTCCGGGCGCGCTCGGCGGCTTGGGCGGCGTTCAAGCTTTCATCGGCACTTTGCAGGCCGGCCTGTTGCAGGGCGTCTTGCAGGGATTCCAGGCCATAGAACTTCATGCCGGCTTCCGGGGTGCTGCCCATATCCGAGGCATTGCGTTCCTTCCAGGCCATTTGCAGGGCGACCCAGCCATTGGGCACCAAATTGTTGACCAAGGCATCGCTGGAGACGGCCATATGCATGGTGCGCAGCGGGAAGGTGCCCAGGCTGCCGCGCGCCAGGCCGGCGGTGAGCAGCAGGCTGGCAATGGCCAGCGCAGCGAGCCGCCAGCCGCTCAGGCCGGTGCTCAGGCGCCGGGCCCACCAGCGGGCGATGAATACTTGTATGGCTGTCAGCAGCAGAATGCCGCCTACGAGCCAGATGACCGGGAAATCGTTCCAGAGCGTGAGGGAAACGGCGGCTGTGTCATCTTCGGCAATGCCGAAGATCAGGCCGTTGATGGGGCTGTTGTAAAACTGGAAGTAGTAGTAGTTGACTACCATCAGCAGGTTGAGCAGCAGCATGACCAGCACTTGCCAGCCGGATAGCAGCTTTTGCCAGAAACGCCGCAGCCCGGCGGGCATCAGAAAGGCCAGAAACAGGGGCAGCCCCAGCAGAACGGCCAGGTTCTTGATGTCGAAGCGCGCGCCCATCCAGAACGCCCGCGTGATGTCCTGGCCCGAGGGATGCCACTGCGCGGGGGCCTGACCCATCATCAAGGCCAGGCGGCCCAGCGCCAGGCCCAGCACGGCAAGAATCAGGAGAGTCCAGTATTGGCGGTGCAGGCGCAGCCAGGGCATCCATTTCTGGTTGTTCTGATTGCCTGTTTGCCTGGCCGTTTTGGGGCCGGTGGATGCGTTCATGCTTCAGTTTGATGACAAGTCTCGGACGGGTGCTGATTCTACCCCTTGCCCAGCCTGGCGCCAGGACAGGTTTGCAACAGAAAAAAGAGCGGCGCGCCCGGCATGAAACGTCAGAGGCCATGGCGGGGCGCGGCCAGTGCGGCCAGCGCTGGCCGGCAGTGGCCAGAATGCCGCAAGGCTCCCGGAGGAGCCTTGCGATGGTGTCGCGGCCAGCGCGGCGCGTCAGGCGGGCCGGAGGCTCAGTCGGCGCTATCCAGGCCTTCCTGCACCTGTTCCGCGGCGCGCAGCACGGCGCGGGCCTTGACCTCGGTTTCTTTCCATTCCATTTCGGGGTCGGAGTCGGCAACGATACCGGCCGCCGCCTGGACATACAGCGTCCCGTTCTTGATGACGCCGGTGCGGATGGCAATGGCCAGATCCATTTCGCCGCCGTAGCTGAGATAGCCTGCCGCGCCGCCGTAGATGCCGCGGCGCACCGGCTCCAGTTCGTCTATCAGTTCCATGGCGCGGACTTTGGGGGCGCCGGTCAGGGTGCCAGCCGGGAAGCTGGCGCGCAGCACATCCATATTGCCGATGCCGGGGCGCAGCGTGCCGGCGACATTGGAAACCAGGTGCATGACATGGGAGTAACGCTCGATGGTCATGGTATCCGTCACTTCCACGCTGCCGGGTTCGGCCACGCGGCCGATGTCGTTGCGGGCCAGGTCGATGAGCATGACGTGCTCGGCGCGTTCCTTGGCGTCGGCCTGCAGTTCGATGGCCAGCGCGGCATCTTCCTCAGGCGTGTTGCCACGGCGGCGGGTGCCGGCCAGCGGGCGTATCGTGATGCGGCTGCCGGTTTCCAGCGGGGTGGCGGCCGGTGAACTGGAAAAGGCCGGGACCGGGCCGGCGGACTGGGGCAGGTTTTCCTGCCGCACCAGAATTTCCGGCGAGGCGCCGACCACATGGAAGTCGCCGAAGTTCCAGAAGTACATATAGGGCGAGGGGTTGAGCGAGCGCAGCGCACGGTAGAGAGACAGCGGCGCATCGCGGAAAGGCTTGGAGATCACCTGGCCGACCTGCACCTGCATCAGGTCGCCTGCGGCGATGTATTCCTTGGCCTGGAGCACGGCTTTCAGATAGTCAGGCTTGTTGAAGTCGCGTTGTTCCTGGGTGCGGGTGCTGGCATGGCTATAAGGCACTTCGACCGGGCGGCGCAACTGGGCGCGCAGCGCCTTGAGGCGCTGCTGCGCGCGGGCATAGGCTTCCGGCAGGGTGGGGTCGGCGTAAACGATCAGATAGAGTTTGCCGCTGAGGTTGTCAACGATGGCCAGCTCATCGACATGCAGCAGCATGATGTCCGGCACGCCTTCTTCCATCCCGGCAGGAAAGGGTTTGACGGCCGGGCCCAGGCGCTTTTCGATGTGGCGGATGGTGTCGTAGCCGAAATAACCGGCCAGGCCGCCCGCGAAGCGGGGCAGTCCGGGGCGCAGGGCAACTTTGAAACGTTGCTGGTAGGCCTCGATGAAGGCCAGCGGATCGCCCTGGTGGCGTTCGACGATTGCGCCGTCGCGCAGGACTTCCACTGCTTCGCCGCTGGCGCGCAGAACCGTGCGCGCCGGCAGGCCGATAAAGGAATAGCGGCCAAAGCGCTCGCCGCCGACGACGGATTCCAGCAGGCAGCTCATGCGGCCCTGGCTGCCGCCCTGGTGCGCCAGTTTCAGATACAGCGACAGCGGCGTATCCAGGTCGGCATGGCTTTCGGCGATCAGCGGAATGCGGTTATAGCCTTGAGCGGCCAGGGCCTGGAATTCAATCTCGGTCATGATGGGGTCTCTCCGTGGATACTGGGGAGGCCGGGCGCGCACAAAAAAGCCCGGCCAGAAGGTGGGCCGGGCGTGTGATCTTTTTGCTGCGTCGGGCTGGCACACAGAGGCGCCAGCCGGAGGTCGTCACCAACACCCGGACATGCTGCGCCACCAGCGCCAATTGGCGCGTGCGGAACGGGATGCGGATGTGATGAGCATGGAAATCAGTCTGGAATCTTGAAGGGGGATTCGATAGAGGTTCAATGCTGGTTGCGGCGGGCAATCCACCCGGCTGCTTCCAGCAGTGTGTCCACTATACCATCGACATCCAGCGTCTGCACATCCATGCCCTCGTTATAGCCGTAGCTGACGGCCAAGGCCGCGCAACCGGCGGCGCGGGCGGCCTGGGTGTCATTGATGGAGTCGCCGATCATGACCGTGGCGGCCGGGACGGCGCCCGCCAGCTGGCAGGCATGCAGCAGGGGTTCGGCATCCGGTTTCTTGCGCGCGCAGGTATCGCCGCAAATCACGATGGGAAAATAGCCGGATAGTCCCATGCGCGCCAGCAGCGGCGGCGTATAGGCCTGCGGCTTATTGGTGACGACCGCTAGCCGCAGGCCCTGGGCCTGCATGGCGTCCAGCCCGGCGATAACGCCGGGGTAAATCCGGGTCTCGGCCCCATTGAGCGCGCGATAGTGATGCTGAAAGCGCGCCAGCGCCTGTTCAAAGCCGTCGGGCAGCGCGCCGTCCAGCGCGGCCTCGCCCGTCATGGCGCGGCGCACCAGCACCTGCATGCCTTTGCCGACAAAGGTTGCCAGCAGCGCCAGCGGCAGCGGCGGCAGGCCGAGATCGGCGCGCATGTGATTGGCCGCATTGGCCAGATCCGGGATGGTGTCCAGCAGGGTGCCGTCCAGGTCCAGCAATACCAGCTCGATGGGATTCATGTCAGGCGCAGGCGTCAGGGTTCAGGGGTCAACAGGTTTGCAGAGCGCCGTCGGCGCGCGCCATTTCCGCACGCATGGCCTGGATTACGGCGGCATAGTCGGGCTTGCCGAAAATGGCGGAGCCGGCCACGAAGGTATCGGCGCCCGCGGCGCGGATGGCGCCGATGTTGTCAACTTTCACGCCACCGTCGATCTCCAGCGCGATAGGCTGTCCGCCCTGCGCCGTCCAGGCGTCGATGCGGGCGCGCGCTTGGCGCAGTTTGGGTAGGGTGGAGGGCAGGAACGCCTGGCCGCCGAAGCCCGGGTTGACCGACATCAGCAGCACCAGGTCGAGCTTGTCCATGACATGGTCCATCCAGTCCAGCGGCGTGGCCGGGTTGAACACCAGGCCAGCCTTGCAGCCATGATCGCGGATCAGCGACAAGGTACGATCCACATGCCGCGAACCTTCAGGGTGAAAACTGATGATGTCGGCGCCAGCCTTGGCGAACATGGGGATCAGGGCGTCCACCGGCTCGACCATCAAATGCACGTCGATGGGCGCTTTGACATGGGGACGGATCGCCTCACAGACCAGCGGGCCGATGGTCAGGTTGGGAACGAAATGGTTATCCATGACGTCGAAGTGGATCCAGTCCGCGCCCGCAAGCAGGACATTGCGCACTTCTTCGCCCAAGCGGGCAAAATCGGCGGACAGTATGCTGGGAGCAATGCGGGCGGGCGGCAAGGACGTTTGTTCTGGCATGATAGCGGCCTGGAAGGCAAGGAATGGCGGCGCGGGATGACCGCGCAGAAATTGCGTGACAAGCCGGGGCGGCCGGAAGGCATGGCCCTGGCGGGTGGCTGCCGCGCCGTATTCCGATGCAGGCAAGGGCTGCAATATGGAAAAAAGCTCAGGCAAGCAGCCGACATTATTGCAGTTTTGGGGGGCAGGGACGACGTTTCGCATCTTCCCCGTGTCTTGTTGAACGGCGGCAGCCATGAGGGGGGAGTGTGAGATGCAGGATAAAACCTATGATTTGACCGTAACGGTAGTGCCGCGTTACGTACCGGAACAGTCGCAGCCGTCGGCTGGCGAGTATCTGTTCGCCTATACCGTTACCATTGCCAATACCGGCAGCCGTCCGGCGCAAGTGATTGCGCGCCACTGGATCATTACCGATGCCGCGCAGCATCAGCATGAGGTGCGCGGGCTGGGGGTCGTGGGCAAGCAGCCGCTGCTGGGGCCGGGCGAATCTTTTGAATACACCAGCGCGTGTCCGTTGAAGACGCCTGTTGGGACGATGCGCGGGACGTATCATTGTGTCGGGGAAAATGGTATTCCCTTTGATGTCGCCATACCGGAATTCATGCTGGCGATGCCCAGCACCCTGCATTAACAGGGCCGCCGGGCGCACGGAAAAACTTCAAGCGCCGCTCTAGTGGCGGTCCTATAATGCCTCCAGAACATACCGGGCGGTTCATGAAGCTGACGCGTTTACTTCCATTATTGATTGGTGGCGCCGCATTGCTGGCGTCTTGCAGCACAACAGGGCCTGCGCCTGAGGGCGGGCAGTCTGCGGGGCCGGCGGCGGCAGGGGCGGCGGGTGAAGCGGCCGCCGAACCGCGCAGCCTGTTGCCCTTGCGTGTGCCTCCTTTGGCCAGCTTGCGGGATACGGCGGCGCGCCGGCTCGATGGCGGCTGGGCGCGCGCGGATTGGGCAGAGCTGCCCGGCTGGGGCAACGAGCCCATGGATCAGGCCTGGGTGGCCTTTCTGCGCAATTGCGCTGGTCTGATGCGGCCTACTGGCGGTTCGCTGACAGCACCGGCGCGTTCGGCGCCGCGCCCCTGGCATGCCGTCTGCGCGGCGGCTGCCGACCCGGCGCAGGCCCCGGCGGCCAACGATCCGGCTGCCATCCGGCGCTTCATGCAGCAGCATCTTCAGCCCTGGCGCCTGGATGACGGCAAGGGGGCGGCTGCCAATACGGTGACTGGCTATTATGAGCCCCTGGTGCGCGGTTCGCGGGAACGCGGCGGCGCGTATCAATGGCCGCTGTACGCCGTGCCGGCTGATTTGCTGACGATAGACCTGGGGGCGGTTTACCCCGAACTGGCGGGCAAGCGCGTGCGCGGCAAGCTGGTGGACGGCAAGCGCGTGGTGCCTTATGACACCCGGGCCGAGATTGCGGCCGACCGCGCGCGGCAGCCGGCAGCGATTGTCTGGGTGGATGATCCTGTTGATGCCTTCTTCCTGCAAATCCAGGGTTCCGGCCGTGTCTTGCTGACTGGCGGCCCCGGCCAGGGCGATACCTTGCGCCTGGCGTATGCGGACCATAACGGGCGGCCTTACGCCTCGATTGGACGCTGGCTGGCCGATAAGGGCGAACTGCCGCTGGCGCAGGCGTCCATGCAGAATATCCGCGCCTGGGCGCGCCGCAACCCGGCGCGTGTGCAGGAAATGCTCAATGCCAATCCGGCCATGGTGTTTTTCCGTGAAGAAGTCATCAGCGACCCGTCCGAAGGCCCCAAGGGCGCCTATGGCATCCCGCTGACCGGGCAGCGTTCGATCGCGGTGGATACCAGCTATGTGCCGCTGGGCGCGCCGGTTTTCCTGTCCACGACTTTGCCTTCGTCCAATCAGCCGCTCAACCGGCTGGTATTCGCGCAGGATACCGGGGCAGCCATCAAAGGGGCTGCGCGGGCGGACTTTTACTGGGGCTTCGGTGACGAAGCGGGTGAGCAGGCAGGCCGCATGAAGCAGCGCGGCCGCATGTGGGTGCTGTGGCCCAAATCGGCCGGGCAGCCGGCAGCGCGATGATGGGCGGTATCGTCATTTGCGGCGCCGGCAATGCCGGCCTGGCGACAGCGCTGGCGCTGGCGCGCCAGGGCCAGCGCCCTGTCATTCTGGCGCCGCGCCGCCCGGTGCCGCCGCCGCAGACCGACCTCTACCACGCCCGCGTCTATGCGATCTCTCCGGCGAGCCAGGTCTTTTTGCAGGAACTGGGCGTGTGGGACGCGCTGGAACCCGGGCGTGTAGCGCCTGTGGCAGGCATGGAAATTCATGGCGATGCCGATGGCCGCCTGGATCTGCATGCCTGGCAAGCCGCCCGGGATGCCCTGGCGTGGATTGTGGAATCCAGTGAGATTGAACGTGCCTTGCAGCAGGCGGTGCGCGTGTTTGGCCTGGAATGGCGCGATGAAGAAGCCGTGCGCTATGACGCTGGCGCGCTGTTTACCAGCAAAGGCGCCGAATTGCGGCCGGATTTGCTGATCGGCGCGGATGGCGCGCGCTCCCGGTTGCGGGCGCATGTCGGCGGCGTCAGTTCGCGTGCCTATGGCGCCACAGGCCTGGTGGCGCATCTGGATGCCGAACTGCCGCATGGCGGCATTGCCCGGCAATGGTTCCGTGATGATGGCGTGCTGGCCTTGCTGCCGCTGCCGGATACGGCGCAGGGGCCGCAGGTGTCCATGGTCTGGTCCATGCGCGATGAACATGCCCAGGCCATGAAGGCATTGCCGGCGGAAGAAGCCGCGCACGCCTGGGAACGTCGCCTGGCGCAGGCCACGGAGGGTGCCCTGGGGCGCCTGAGCTTGCGCAGCGCGGTGCATGGTTTTCCCCTGACGCTGGACCGTACCGATATGGTTGGCGAACGTCTTGCGCTGGTCGGCGATGCGGCCCATCGTGTGCATCCGCTGGCCGGGCAGGGTTTGAACCTGGGGCTGGGCGATGCGCGTGAGTTGGCCGCCATCGTAGGCGGCCGGGAAGATTTTCGTCTGGCGGGCGACCCGTTGTTGTTGCGGCGTTACCGCCGCCGGCGTGCCGAAGCGGTGGGCGCGATGGCATTGGCGACCGACGGCCTGCATCGTTTGTTCGAGGCGCAGCCGGCCCCGCTGGCCTGGTTGCGCAATACCGGCATGTCGCTGATCGGGCGCCTGCCCGGTTTGCAGCGTCTGTTGATCGAGCAGGCTTCACGCTAGAAATCACAGGGACGCGTCCCGGAACGAATCAGGAGAACACCTTTCATGTCAGTCCTACAATGCCGCCGCTGGTTTGCTGCCCTTGCTGTTGCGACGGCAACCTTGCTGGCGCCAGCCGTGCAGGCCGCGGATGCGCCGGATGCGCAAGCGGCAGCGGTGGGCCAGCGGTTTGCGCAGCGATTCGATGGCGTGCAGCCGGACGAGGTGCGCAGCGTCGGATATGGCCTGTATGAGGTGCGCCTGGATGACGGCCTGTTTTATACCGATGCCGATGTCAGCTATCTGATGCAGGGCTATCTGGTGGATGCGGCAACGCGGCGCAACCTGACGCAGGAGCGCATGGAGCAGTTGTCAGCCATCGCGTTCGACGAGTTGCCGCTGGATCTGGCGATCAAGCAGGTGCATGGCGACGGTTCGCGCAAACTGGCGATTTTCGAAGACCCGAACTGCCGCTACTGCAAACAGCTGCGCCAGACCCTGGCGGGGATAGACAATGTGACGGTGTATGCTTTCCTGATGCCTATTCTGTCGCAGGACTCGCATGAAAAAGCGCGTTCGGTGCTGTGCGCCAGGGATCCGGCTGCCGCTTGGGATGCCTGGATGCTTCAGGGCATTGCGCCTCAGCCCAGGCGCTGCGATGCGCCGCTGGACAAACTGCTGGCCCTGGGCAAACGCCTGAATGTGCGCGGCACGCCAGCGATTTTCTTCGAGGACGGAACCCGGGCGCCAGGCGCCTTGCCGGCCGATGAGCTGAAGGCGCGCCTGGACCGTGCCCAGCAGGCCGTTCGTTAAGTCTGACGTTCGTTAAGCCCTACGTTCCCCCGCACGCTATCAGGAAGCCGAATCTATGTCTCTGCCACCAGTTTTTCCCGCGCAGGTCATTGCGCGCTGGCTCCTGATACTGGTGCTGGTTGCCGGGGTCTATTTTTTCGGCAGTTTCCTGGTACCGGCCTTGGCGGCGCTGATTATCGGCATTGCGTCCTGGCCCTTGTATTCGCGCTGGGTCAGAGTCTGCAATGGGCGCACAGCGCTCGCGGCCAGCGGCGCGCTGCTGATTGTGGTGCTGGTGCTGATTGTGCCTTTGTCCATGGCACTCTCTTATGCCATCCAGGAAGCAGGCAATGTGCTGGGCTGGCTGCAGGGCGCCAATCGTGATGGCTTGCCTGTGCCGGAATGGCTGGCCGCGCTGCCTGTCGTGGGTGAGCGCTGGGCCGGTTACTGGCAGGAGCACCTGGGCGAGCCGCATGCCCTGGGCTATTGGGTGCAAGTGCTGAGCGGCCAGCACCTGGGCAATATTTACCGCTGGGTATTGTCGGCGACGGGCAATCTGTTCCATTTGGCGCTGACGGTCTTGTTCATGCTGATTACGCTGTTCTTTGTCTATAAGGACGGGACCGCGGTCGTGACGCAGCTGGATCTGGCGGGCGAGCGGATTTTCCCGGCGCGCTGGCAGCAGTTCTCGCGCATGGTGCCCGCCACGATAGGCTCCACCGTGACTGGCATGGGGGTCATCGCCATCGGTGAAGGGGTCGTGCTGGGGATTGCCTATTGGGTGGCCGGGGTGCCGTCACCGGTGCTGCTGGGCGTGATTACCGGTTTCATGGCCTTGATCCCAGGCGGCGCGCCGCTGTCGTTCACGCTGGTGTCCTTGTACCTGATGGCGTCCGGCGATATCGTGGCAGGTGTGGGTTTGCTGGCCTGGGGCAGTATCGAACTGTTCATTGTGGATAAAACCTTGCGCCCGCGGCTGGTGGGCGGGCCGGTCAAACTGCCTTTCCTGCCGACGTTTTTCGGCCTGGTGGGCGGGGTGAAAACCATGGGTTTTGTCGGCCTGTTTGTCGGGCCGGTATTGATGGCGCTGCTGGTTGCCATGTGGCGCGAGTGGTTGCGCAACATCCGGCTGGAGCGGGCGCGCAAACAGCAGAACAGGCAGGTTCAGGACCGCAGCAAAACCGCGGCCGCCGGCGGGGACGCCGGAGACGATCAAGGGGTTTGACCCGTCCTGCAGTCTGACGGGCTTTTTCACATCGAGAGGACATCATGAGCATCAGCATCCGTCAGAACGAAGCATCCGCCTTGCGCCTGACCGCCGTCGCGGCTGGCCATGAATTGGCGCTGGATATGCCCGCGCCGCAAGGAGAGGGGCCTGACCCCCACGACTATTTCGATACGGCGCTGGGAGGCTGCAAGGCCATGACTGTCCTGCTGTATGCGCGCCGCAAGGAGTACCCGCTGGAAACCGTCGAGGTGAAGGTGGAGCGCGATGCCAGCCGCGAACGGGCGGGCGTGTATGGCCTGTCAGTGACGCTGACGCTGCATGGCAATCTGGATGACGCCCAGCGGCAGGATTTGCTGTCGATTGCCGACCGCTGCCCCATTCACAAACTCATGACGCAAACCGAAGTCGAAGTCACCACGCGCCTGGGCTGACAGCAGCCGGGCGTCTGGCAGCACGCGGGGATGCAAAAAAAATGGCGCTGAAGGGCCGATAGCCTTTCAGCGCCATTTTTGGCTGGCAGTTACCTATATCAGGCTTGCATGCCCGGCACGACTGTCGAGAAGCCGGCGTCCACGTGGGTGATTTCACCCGTGATGCCTGCTGCCAGATCGGACAGCAGGAAGGCGGCGGCATTGCCGACATCTTCGATCGTCACGTTGCGGCGCAGCGGCGCCGTCTGTTCGACAAACTTCAGAATGGACGAGAAGTCCTTGATGCCGCTGGCCGCCAGAGTTTTGATCGGGCCGGCGGAAATGCCGTTGGCGCGGATACCCAGCGGGCCGAGGTTGTTGGCCAGGTAACGCACACTGGCTTCCAGCGAGGCCTTGGCCAGACCCATGGTGTTGTAGTTTGGCACCACGCGCTCGGACCCCAGATAGGTCAGGGTGAGCAGCGCGCCGCGGCGGGCTTGCAGCAGCGGCAGGGCGGCCTTGGCCAGTGCCGGGAAGCTGTAGGCCGAGATATCGTGCGCGATACGGAAACCTTCACGCGACAGACCGTCGAGAAACTCTCCGGCGATGGCTTCACGCGGCGCAAAACCGATGGAGTGCACCAGACCGTCCAGGCCGTCCCAGCGTTCGCCCAGCGTGGCGATAGCGCTGTCGATGCTGGCATCTTCGGCGACATCGCAGGGCAACACGATATCGCTGCCGAAATCGGCGGCGAATTCCTTGACGCGATCAGCGAAGCGGTCGCCGACATAGGTGAAGGCCAGCTCGGCCCCTTGCTTGTGGCAGGCTTGCGCGATGCCGTAGGCAATGGAGCGGTTGGACAGGACCCCGGTAACGAGAATGCGCTTGCCGCTAAGAAAACCCATGTGTGTGTATCCTGAAAATTAACGAAGGCAAAGGGCCGGACAGGGCCGACCACTTTGCAATCATACCGCCAGGGCAGCGCCTGGGCGGAAAGGATGGTGTTTACCCGCGCGAATTCGTGCCGGGGATACGCAGTTTGCGGCCCACGGCAAGGTTGCTGCCCTTGAGATTATTGAGGCGGCGCAGGGTGCTGACATCGGTGCCATAGCGGCGCGCAATGGTAGAGAGCGTATCGCCGCGGCGCACGGTGTGCGAACGGACGGCGGCGGCACGGGCCGGGGCGGCGCGGGTGGCAGCTGCGACCGGCACCACGGGCGCCAGCGAAGCGAACTTCACCTGATTGCCCGGCTTGGCAGGCAGCAGCAAGGGTTGGCCGCTGGCGGTGCGCTGGCGGGCGCCCAAGCCGTTGAGGCGGCGCAGTTCCGCTTCGGAAATGCCGTGTTCGCGGGCGATGTCGCTCAAGGCCTGGCCACGCTGCGGGTGATAGGTTTTCCACGCGCTCAGTTCGCCTTTGTAGGCATTGAGATTGGCGTAGAAAATCTCGACCCGGTCCAGCGGCAGGATCAGCGTGGTGCTTTCCGAGCCGGGAATGATGGGCAGGTTATAGGAAGGGTTGAGCGCGCGGAATTCTTCCAGCGGCATTTCCGCCAGTTTGGCGGCGATGTCGATGTCGATATCGCGGGTCTTGGCAATGGTGGTGAAGTAAGGCGTGTTGGGAACTTCGGGCAGCGCGATGGCGTACTGCTGGGGCATGGCCACGATATTCTTGATGGCCTGCAGCTTGGGCAGATAGTTGCGCGTTTCGTCCGGCATGTTCAGCGACAGATAATCCGTCGGCTGGCTGGCCGCTTCATTGCGTGCCATGGCCCGGCGTACCGAACCTTCTCCCCAGTTGTACGAGGCCAGGGCCAGATGCCAGTCGCCTTGCAGTTCAAACAGGTATTCCAGGTAATCCAGCGCGGCGCGCGTGGAGGCGATGGGGTCGCGGCGCTCGTCGCGCCACCAGTCCTGCTTCAAGTTGAAGTTCTGGCCGGTGGCGGGCACGAACTGCCATAGCCCGGAAGCATGCGCGCGCGAGTAGGCGTCCGGGTTGTAGGCGCTTTCGACGAAGGGCAGCAAGGCCAGCTCCGTCGGCAGGCCGCGGCGGTCGATTTCATCGAGGATATGGTAAAGATACTTGCCGGCGCGATCGGCCATGCGTTGCACATACTCCGGGTGCGCGGCGTAGTAGTCCGTCCACTTCTGTACCAGCGGCGTGTCCAGATTGGGGATCGCAAAGCCCAGGCGGATGCGTTCCCAGGCGTCGGAAGCCGGACGCGTCAGGTCGATGATCCGCGAGCTGTCGGCCATGCGTGCTTGCAGCAGCGTGGCGCGATTGGTTTTTTGCTGGGGGGGGGAAGTGCGTGCGATCAGGAGCGACAGGGGGTCGTCGGTTTGGGCCGTGTGCTGTTGGGAGGGGCTGGCGCAACCCGCCAGGACGGCCAGGCACAACGGTAGGATGAATTTGATCAGTTTCATGCGTGTCGGTCTGAATTCGGTTGGCGCGGCTGTTGCGGCGTTGGCCGCATTCAGGCTGCATTCTTCCATTCACGCAAGGCAGCGAAGACATCCACACTATTGGAAAGCGAGCGCTGCGACCACTGCTGGGCAGCCTGCATAACCTGGGGATTGCCAAGGCGGAGGAAGGGATTAATGGCGTATTCTAGTGCGAGCTGAGTGGGTATTGTGGGAATTCCGTGATTTCTAAGCTCGGATGCACGATTTTTCCATTCTTTTAACTTCTGATTACCGGGATCTACCTGCAAAGCCCAGTCCAGATTGGACAGCGTATATTCATGCGCACAGCACACCAAGGTGTCTGCTGGCAGGCTGGCGAACTTGGCCAGCGAGTCGTGCATCTGGCGCGGCGTGCCTTCGAACAGACGGCCACAGCCGCCAGAAAACAGGGTGTCGCCGCAAAACAGAATTGCTTGTCCGGCCAGGGTGCCGCTATAGGCAATATGCCCGGCAGTGTGGCCCGGAACATCCAGGACGCGCAGCGTCAATGTCGGGTCGCTGAGACAGACGCTATCGTTCTCGCTGAGACGGACATCGCAGATCGGCAGCGTTTCGGTTGCCGGCCCGTAAACCTTGGCGCCGGTGGCTTGCGCCAGTTCCAGTGCGCCGCCGACGTGATCGCCATGGTGATGGGTGAGTAGAATGGCAGCTAGCTGCAGGGGATGGTGTTCCAGGAAATCGAGAACAGGGCGCGCTTCGCCTGGATCCACCACAACGGCATGGCTTGAACCGGCGGCCAGCCAGATGTAATTATCCCGCAGGGCGGGCAGCGGGAGCAGCGCGCCGGGCGTGACAGCGTCGGAAGTCTGGGGCGTTGTCGAAAGAATCATGGGGATATGTTCCAGTGACTGACGAAAGCACTATCAGTAATTTGGGCGAGTGGCTGGCCACGCCGCCGGGGGAATATGTCCGCGCCTGGGAACAGGCTCAGTTCGATGCCATGGTAGCTGATGTTTTCGGCTACCAGGCCTGGCAGGTGGGGATGCCGCAGCTCGATGCACTGAAGGATAACCGCATGCCTTTCAAGGCTTATGCGGGCATGGCCTTGCCCGCGGCGGGCAGCGGCTCCTGGCAGGCGCGCATTCAGGCGGATCCGGAAGCCCTGCCGTTCGCGACGCAAAGCATAGACCTGCTGGTGCTGCCGCATGTGCTGGAATTTTCCAGCCGGCCGCATGAAGTCTTGCGCGAAGTGGACCGGGTTCTCGTGCCTGAAGGGCGGGTGGTCATTTCGGGTTTCAACCCATGGAGC
>NZ_JBQEKA010000027.1:0-26439 GCF_052103615.1 Kerstersia sp.
CACGGCGGTGTAATAACCCATGAATTGCACGCCGATATTGAAGCTCACGATGCGCTCCAGGAACCCGCCGAGCATACCGACGGACAGAATCACGAGCAGACCCAGCAAACCGCCTTCCCAGATGCCGATAACCAGCACCAGCCCGATGAAGGTTGCAATGACGGCTTCGTGGCTGACCTTGCGCGCCACGAAAGTGGCGGCGCGGTGGGCGTAGTTCATGGCGAAGGGATACGCCACCAGCAGCGCCACGATCACCGCCATCAGCGTGAAGCCAAAGAATTCGGAAATGCTGAGCAGGTTGTGCAGGTTATGGATCTCCCCCGAAGCCGTATCGACGGAAAAGCGTGGCGGCGCATTGAACAAGGGGGCGGCGGGGCCGGCGGCCACCGGGCTGAGCGGCAGGCCGAAGGCGATGAGCGGAATCAAGGCTTCGGCAATATAGGTGGACTCGGAAATCCCGTTACGCGCGGTGATGACGGTTGTGACACGCTCATAAGCATGTTTGATGCGGCCGCCGATGATTTCCCCCAGCACCACCGCCATGGCGACGGGGCTGAAGACAAAGGTTGCGCTGGAAACCGCTGCGGCGGCGGCCGTGACACGGGTCTGGCGGCGGCTCATGATTTTCAGCGGATTGGGGAAATAGCCTTTCCATGCCTTCATGTCGGGCGCCAGCGAGAAGACCCGGAACTTGTCACGCCGCATGTTTTCCCGCGCCTGGGGGGACAGCAGCGTGAAGAGCGAGGCAATGAGCGGTGCCACAGCGATGCCGAGGAAGTAGCTGACCGACAACTTGACCCCGTACTTGAGCGTGAGGTTCTGCAAGGCCACGATCAGCAGGACAAAGGGCACAAGCGCCAGCATGGCGGCCCAGCGTCCCGCAGAGAAGAAAGCGATCAACAAGGCGGCGCACAGGAAGACCCAGGGCGCGAATTGTTTGATTGCTTCGCCAAACGGCGCCAGAACGACGGCGAAGGCAATGGAAACCGGAACGGCGATCAAGGCGGACAGCGCCCCCCCGGACAGCATTTTGCGCAGGGCAATGTGCGGGACGCCCAGGCGGCGCAGTTGATTGGCGTCGCCGATCAGCGCGACGGCCGAGGTGTCGCCCGGAATGCCCAGCAATGCCGTGGGCACGGCGTGAGTCATGTGCTTGGCGACCGCCCCGGCGATGAAAAAGCTCAGAATGGAAGCTGGCGGCGCGCCCAGCAGTACGACCAGCATGGTCAAGGGTGCCAGGGTGGTGGTTTCATCGGTGCCTGAGACCAGGCCGATGGCGGAAAACAGCACGGCGCCCAGCAGGCCAAAGGCCAGGGCATTGAGGATTTCGGCAAATAGCGGATCCATATTCAGCCTCCCTTGGCCACGGCGGGCGTATCGGGGGACGCCGGGGAATGCCCGTGCGGCGTCTGTTCGGTATGCGCATGGGCAAACATGTCATACAGCCCCAGCTCGCGCAGTTCGTCCGCCACTTCCGGCGACAGGTCTTCGATGTGCCCGATGTGGCCGTATTGTTTGAGCAGATCGGCCAGCACGGCTGCGCGGAATTGCTCGTCCACCAGTTCTTCAACGACCGTGCGTTTGGGTTTGAACAGCAGGGCGCTGACGACGCCGCCCGCCAGGCAGCCGATGATGCCGCCCAGCATGGAATAGGCATGGACCATATGGTCATCGTCGATGACGAGATGTAAGGCCCAGCGTGTCAGAACATAGGCGCCCAGACTGATCGCAGCACCGATGGCGATGGCGCTGGCGAGGTGGCGCGCATCAATCGTATCGCCCCAGACTTCAAACAGGTTATAGGTTTGTTCTGTGGCCATGCTGCTACGCATCGCGAGCGGCGGGGCTTGGTGAGTTGTGGAATATTGCACCTTGTCTTCTCCATCTATTTTTTTTCGGTATGAGACATGGACTACAGGGGTTGAGGGTGGCGCCTCCTGGGTGGCGGGTTAAGACAACAGCGAATTGGCAGCCCGCCGGACGGTGGCATGCGCGATGGTGGTGGCGCGGCCATCGGCCCGGCTGACCTGAAGCGAAAACATGACCCGGTCGCCTTCCACCTGGGCGACGCTGCCGCTGCAGCTCAGCGGCTCATCGAGATAGGCCGCCAGGCGGTTCTGGTAATCGAAGGCAATCAGCTCGTCGTCCTCGCCCATGACGTCGTAGATGAGCTGCGTCAGCCAATCCCCCTGCAAGGGGCCGTCAACCACCAGGGCCGGATGCTGCTCGGTATCTCGCGCGTAGGGGGCGTCGTAGTGAATGCGGTGGGCATTCCAGATGGCGGCGTTGTAAAGAAAGAGCTGAACGGTGCCGACGCGGTAATCGCGGCCAGGCAGGGATTGCCCCGCGGCGGCGGTAGCCAGAGAAAAAGTGCTCATCGTGCGATCCTCGTGAGTTTTTCAATCACCACAGGCGAGCCGTCTTCGCGTTCGAAGCGGTTCTCCAGCACCAGGAAAATCAGCGGGCCGCTGGCGCCGGACTTTTCATGGATATCCAGAATGCGTTGTTTGACGGTCAGGGTTTCGCCCCCGCGGATGCGGCCCAGGACCTCGAACTCGCTGCCGCCCGCCATGATGCGTTTGAGCGGCAGTACCGGAATTAGCGGGTTATCCGGGTGATGGCCGTCAGGCCGTAACTGATCCAGCGGCGTGAGCGGAATCATGGCGCTGAACAGAAACAGCAGCGGCGCTTCGTCCCCGGACAGAAAGCGGGGGTTGCGCTGGCCGGTGGCGATGGCGTACTTGCGGATGTCGTTGCGGCTGACTTCAAAACGGAAGGGCGGCAGGCTGGCGCCGATGTGGCGGGTAATGTCAGGGCTGAGCAATCCCATGGCGGTTCTCCGGGTAGCGGGGTTAGAGCACGCCTTGCTGGCGCAGGCCGTCATAGCGTTCGGGCGTCAGGCCCAGCCAGTCCAGGTAGATGGCTTGATTGTCCTGGGCGATGGCGGGCGCGCTGGCGCCGTGTTCACGCGTGCCGCCGGACAGCTTGACGGGGTTGCCGAAGACCGAGAAGGTGGCATTGCGGTAGTTCACCGGCACCAGCATGTCGCGTTCGCGCAAGTGCGGGTCGGCGACGACTTCGTCTATGCCTTTGATCGGGGTGAGCGGGAAACGGTCGCCCGTCATGGCTTCCAGTTCGGCCTTGGTATGGCGGCCGCACCAGCGCCGGACGGCCGGGTCAACCTTGCGCTCGTAAATATCCTGCTGGAAGCGTTGCGCCATGGTGGCCACTTCCGGGTCGTGTTCCAGTTCGCTGTCGCCGAAGGTGCGGCAGGCTTCCTGCCAGAATTTGTCGGTATAGGCGCCGAAGAAGACATAGCCATCCTTGCAGCGGTAGCGTCCGTAAGGTTTCACAAACGGATGGCCATTGCCCGCGGGCAGCGTGACTTTGCCGGTTTCGGTATAGGTGACGACGGCATTTTCCGTCAGCGCGACGATGGAATCCTGCTGTGAAACATCCACCATCTGGCCTTGGCCGCTTTGTTCGGCCTGGCGCAGCGCCGCCAGGATACCGATGGCGGCGAACATACCGGCGGAAAGATCACCCAGCACCGTGCCGACACGCATGGGTTCTTCTTCCAGGCCATTCATCGACCACAGGCCGCCTGCGGCTTGCGCCGTGCTGTCGTAGGCCGGCCGGCGGCTATTGGGGCCGGTATGGCCGAAGCCGCTGATGGCGGCATAGACGATGGCAGGGTTGCGCGCTTTCAGCACGTCATAGCCCAGGCCCAGGCGTTCCATGGTGCCGGGCCGGAAATTTTCGATCACGACATGGGCCTGGGCCACCATGTCGAGAAACAGCGCTTTGCCTTCGGGATGCTTGAGATCCAGACTGATGGCGAGCTTATTGCGGTTGTATTGCGCGAAAAAGCCGCTGGCAGCGGTGCCGCTGTCTTCGCGGAAAGGCGGAAATTCCCGCGTGAGATCCGGGTCCTTGGGGTGTTCGATCTTGATGGCGGTCGCGCCCAGATCAGCCAGGATCATGGCGCAATAAGGGCCAGCCACGACGCGGGTCAGGTCGAGAATAATGACGCCGCCCAGGGCGCCTTGCTGCGCATCGCTGGAAAGAAAGGGAAGCGGGGTCTGCATGGTCTATGTCTCCAATTTTGGTGTCGGCCAGGTTCTGGCGGGCACTATTGTCCTGTTAAATGCACCGACCTGTCGGTATTGCGTGAGACGGGCCGGTATTTCAGGCCTGCGCGGCACGCGCCGCCAGCCTGGCGCGGGCGACACGGCTGGCGGTTTGGCGTTCCAGCACGGTATCTATCCAGGCCCCGGCATCGACCAGGCGCTCCAGGTTGATGCCGGTCGGCAGGCCCAGTCCTTCAAGCAGGTACACCAGGTCTTCGGTGGCGAGATTGCCGCTGGCGCCCGGCGAGTACGGGCAGCCGCCCAGGCCTGAGACCGAGGCATCGAAAACTGTGATGCCAGCCTCCAGCGCGGCCAGCACATTGGCCACGGCCATGCCGTAGGTGTCGTGAAAATGGCCCGCCAGCATGTCTGCCGGCACCTGAGCCGAGCAGGCCGCCAGCATTTCGCGGATTTGCCGCGGGGTACCGGCACCGGTCGTATCGCCCAGGCTGATTTCGTGGCAGCCCAGCTGCTGCAATTTCCGGCAAAGGTCTGCGACCTGGGCCGGGGCCACTGCGCCTTCATAGGGGCAGTCCACCACGCAGGACACATAACCGCGCAGCCGGACGCCATGCGCCTGGGCGAGCGCGGCAACGGGTTCGAAACGCGTCAGGCTTTCATCTATGGAGCAATTGGTGTTGCGCCGTGAAAAGCTTTCCGACGCGGCGGCGAATACGGCAACTTCCTGGCAGCCGCAGGCCAGGGCACTGCGCATGCCCTGTTCATTGGGCACTAGGGCGCTGTAACGCACGCCGGGCAGTTCGGGCAGCAGCCACAGCACCTCATCGCTGCCAGCCATCTGCGGCACCCAGCGCGGCGAAACGAAGGCACCGGCTTCGATGTGGCGCAGGCCTGCCTGCGCCAATCTTTGCACCAGCTGCGCGCGGGTCGCGGGCGGCAGCGTGCGGGCTTCATTCTGCAGGCCGTCGCGGGGGCCGACTTCGACGATGCGTACCGGGGCCATGGTCATTTTCCGCGCAGTTCGGCGAGCAAGGCGCTGGCGCGGTCCGCCCGCACATCCTTGGCTTGCACCATGGCATTGACCACCTGGCTGATTTCGTCGCCCGTCGCACCCGCCAGCATGGCGATATTGCGGGCGTGCAGGGCCATATGGCCGCGCTGTATGCCTTCGGTAGCCAGCGCACGCAAGGCGCCGAGGTTCTGGGCCAGCCCCACGGCCACCGCGATTTCCGCGAGTTCCTGGGCGCTGGTGACGCCGAGTATGCGCAGCGATAGCTGGGCCAGGGGGTGCGTCTTGGTGGCGCCGCCCACCAGGCCTAGCGCCATGGGCATTTCAATCGTGCCGACCAGATGCCCCTGATTGTCTTTTTCCCAGGTGGTGAGCGAACCGTAATGGCCCTGGCGCGCCGCATAGGCATGGGCGCCAGCTTCGATGGCGCGCCAATCGTTGCCGGTGGCGACGACTAGCGGGTCGATGCCGTTCATGATGCCCTTGTTGTGGGTCGCGGCGCGATAGGGGTCGATGGCGGCAAAGGTATAGGCTTCGATAATGCCGTCTATCACCTCTGTGCCGCGGTAGTGTTCGTTCTCGAAGACCTCAGGCGCGAAACGGGCCTGGGCGCGGGCCAGGCGCAGGTCAGCCAGATTGGACAGAATGCGCAAGCGGACCTTGCCGCCAGTGGTTTTTTCCACCAGCGGGGCGACGGCTTCCGCCATGGTATTGACGGTATTGGCGCCCATGGCATCGCGCACATCGACAATCAGGTGCAGGACGACCATCGGGCCGACCGGGCTGCTTTCGAAGGTATGGATTTCGATATCCCGGCAGCCGCCGCCCAGTTTTTGCAGCAGCGCATCACGGCTGTTGGCCAGCGCGAGGATGTCATCCCGCACGCGCAGCAGCGAATGGCGCGCGCCATGGGGGTCGCGCACCCCGGTGACCTGGATCTGCGCGCGCATCAGGGGCGCGCTGCTGGACGTCATGAAGCCACCGGCAGGCCGGGCGAGCTTTGCCATATACGAGGCGGCGGCGACGATGGACGGTTCTTCGACCACCAGGGGCACCAGCACATCGCGCCCATTGATCTGGAAGTTGGAGGCAATGGCGTAGGGCAGCTCAAACTTCCCCAGCACGTTTTCGATCATGCCATCGGCAATGTCCATGGGCAGCGCACCGGTCTCGGTCAGCAGCGCGGCTTCCTGGGGGGCGAGGCCCACCAGATTGGCAATATGTTCGACACGGGCAGCGGGGCTCAGGTCGCGGAAGTGTTTCAGGCGTGAGTCGAGGGGCATTTATCTCTTCCTTGTTGATTGTGGAATTCATACTACCTGCCACTGTCACCATAAAAAAGGTACAGTTGGAGCCAGACAGTCCACTTCCAGACCCTTGGTAAACCCCCATGGCAAAACCGACACTGACCGAGAAAATCGCGGCGGAAATCACCCGCCAGATCCATGAAGGCCTGCTGAAAGCGGGGGATAGGCTGCCTTCGCTGCGGCAGTCGATGAAGCTGCACGGGCTCTCAAAAAATACGGTCGTGACGGCCTATGAAATGCTGGCCTCGCAAGGCCTGGTAGAGGCCAGGCATGGCAAAGGTTTCTTTGTGTGCGAAGTCGTGCCCAGCGCCGGGGATGACAATGACCTGCAACCTTATGACCGGGCGCTGGACACAATCTGGATGATGCGCCAGCAGTTCGTGCGCGACCCCGGGCATTCCCATCTGGGGGAAGGCTTCCCCCCGGTCGCCTGGCTGTCCGGCCTGAGGCTGGACCGCTACCACCGGCAGGTGATCCGCGATGCCGGGCTGACGCTGTACCGGTATGGCTCGCGTCTGGGCAATATGGGCTTGCGCCAACGCCTGGCCCGCCGCCTGGCCGATCACAGCATCCAGTGCACGCCGCGCCAGCTGCTCACCACGTTTGGCGCCAATCATGCGCTGGACATCATCATCCGCCGGTATCTCAAGCCGGGCGATCCGGTTCTGGTCGATGACCCTGGCTATTACCCGCTGTTTGGCAAGCTGCTGATGCATGGCGCCCGCATGCTGGGGGTGCCGCGCCAGCCCGACGGCCCGGATCTGGGCGTGCTGGAGCATCTGGCCCGGCTGCATCGCCCCAGGGTGTTCTTTGTGCAAACCACGGCGCACAATCCGACGGGATCGGATATTTCCCGGGCGCGGGCGGAGCAGATTTTGCGCATTGCAGCCAAGTATGGTGTCCTGGTTGTGGAAAACGACGCCATGGCGGATTACAAACCGGCCTCGGCCGTGCGCCTGTCCGCCCTGGATCAGCTGCGCAATACGCTGTATGTCGGCACCTTCTCGAAATCGGTGTCCGCGGCCTTGCGCGTGGGCTATCTGGCGGGCAGCCAGGAGCGCATTGAAGAGCTGGCAGACATCAAAATGCTGGTGCACACCACGGGTTCGGAGTATGCGGAACGGGTGCTGGATGCCTTGCTGACCAGCGGTGAATTTCCGCGTCAGGCGCAGCGCCTGCAGACGCGTCTGCGGCAAGCGACCCGGCGCGGCCTGGAAACGCTGGACCGCCTGGGGGCGGAGGTGTTTTGCAGGCCGGAGCAAAGTCTGTATCTGTGGGCGCGCTTTCCCATGCTGGACGACGCCAATCAGCTGACGGCGCATTGCCTGAAACAAGGCGTGGTGCTGGCGCCGGGGCCGATTTTCTTTGTTGACCGCTCTGTGCCGCAGCCTTGGACGCGGCTTAATGTCGGCTATCTGGACGACCCGGCTTTCGCCGCCAGCATCCGTCATGCCGTGCAGGCGGCCCGGCTGGGGTAAGCTGGCGCTGTCGTGTCGTGCCTCCCGGCGCGGCACCGGGTTCAATAGAATAGGTGTTTTGGGAGAAACAACATGGTTGATTATGTGATCGCGCCACCGGCCGTGGCCACCTTGCCTGTGGCGGGCGAAACCGGGCGCTTCCCGGTGCGCAGGATTTACTGTGTGGGCCGCAACTATGCGGCCCATGCGCGTGAAATGGGCTTTACCGGCAGGGAAGATCCTTTCTTTTTCTGCAAGCCGGGCGATTCCTTGCTGGCCGTGCCGGCGGGCAGCGTTGGCGAAATGGTTTATCCGCCGCAAAGCCGCCATGTCGATCATGAAATTGAACTGGTACTGGCCTTGGGGCGCGGCGGCCGCGATATTCCGGCGGAGCAGGCCCTGGATTATGTTTGGGGCTATGCCTTGGGCCTGGACATGACGCGGCGCGATTTGCAATCGCAGGCCAAGGAAGTCGGCCGTCCGTGGGAGTTGGGCAAAACCTTTGAACACAGCGCCACTGTCGGTTCATTGCATCGCCGCAGCGCCGTCGGCGACCTTGAAAAAGGCGCCATCTGGCTGGACGTGAACGGCAAGCGCCGCCAGTCCGGCGACCTGTCGCAACGCATCTGGACGCCTGCGGAAACCATCGCTTTTCTGTCGCGTTATTTCACGCTGGAAGCCGGGGATCTGATCTTCACCGGCACGCCGGAAGGCGTGGGCCGGGTGGAGCGCGGCGATTTGCTGTTGGGCCACGTGGATGGCCTGGCAGACCTGGAAGTCCGCGTCGTCTGATGCGCTTTTGGGGGCTGCTGTCATCGCGGTGCGGCAAGCATCTCGATGGCGGCGAGTCTGCCCAGGACGGTATAGGTAGTAAGAACCGCCGGGCGGAAAGTCCGCCTAGGCTGGCAGTGCGAGTCGGCACAGAATCCTCCTGTCATCTACAGGAGGATGGACATGCCCAAATTCAGGCAGCTCGGCCAGGCCATGACCGAGTATGTGATTATCGTCGCGCTGGTCGCCGTGGCGGCGATTGCCGTCTATCAGCTGTTTGGGCAAGTCATCCGTTCCCAGACGGCGGCCATGGCCCGAGAGCTGGCGGGAGAAGACGGCTCAGGCGAGTCTGCGGCGGCGCAACAGGCGGCTGACAGCGCGGCGGCGCAGGCGGCGGCCCGTTCTCTCAAATCTTTTACCGGCAATGCCGGGCAGGCGGGGCAGTAATGCTGCCGCGGCATTTTTCCCTGGGGGCTTCACGGGCCAGGGCCAGGGGGCAAGCCTTGCCGCTGGGGGTGTTGCTGCTGGCGGTGCTGGCGCTGGCCTGGGCGCAAGGCTACGGCTTGCGCCAGATTGCCAATGCCAGGGCGCGCCTGGCCCATGTGGCTGACGCCGTGGCATATAGCGGGGCCCAGGCTCAGGCGCGAGGCCTGAATCTGCTGGCCTGGATCAGCCGCACGCAACTGGCGCATCAGATTGCCATGGGTCATGTGGCAACCCTGGCGGCATGGGCGGATTTCGGCAGCCGGCAGGCTGGGCGGCAGGCGTTAGGAAACCCGCCGGCTTTTCTGATCGCCAGCCTGTTCGGCGCACGTTATGGCGCAGCCTATCAGGCGGCAGGCCTGTTGGCAGGCGCATCGGCTGGGTCATCATTGGCAGGGGCGTCATTGGCAGGGTCATTGTCGGCCCCGTCCCAGGGCGGCGGCTGGGCCGCATCGTATGCGCAGCACGACGGCCTGATCCATGATGTCCTGGAGCAAGTGCGCGGGCAAACCGCGCATCGTTTGGCTGATAACCGTCAGGCGGTCATGCGCTGGGTGATGCAGCGCAATTTGCTGGGGGATTATGCCGGCCTGGCGGGCAGCAGGGCGGCAACGCATGCCAGGCTGAGCCTGCTGGCCGATACCTTGCCAGGCGCAATCAGCAGCCGGCCAGCCAGCGCCGGGCAGGGCGCGCACGCCTGGCTGACGCAGCGTATCCGCAATACGCCTTTTCTGGCGCCGCGCAATGACACGGCGCGCAATCATTATCTGGTGTCGCCCTATTGCCCGCATTTGCGCCACGAGCTGCGGCGTCGCGGCACTACGGCGCTGGATGCGCGGGGGCACTGGCAAGCCCTGGATACCTTGTCGTTCAAGGCTTTGCGCCGCAACCGCCGGGTGGGCTGCTATTTCCGCCCCTATCCCATGGGCTGGGCGTGGGCCGCCCAGGCGGGCCAGCGGCCAGGCGCGGCGCATGTGCCGGATGCCCCGGCGCATTTTGGCGATGAAGCATTCTGGCGCTGGTTGCAGGACCATACGGATTGGCCGCTGCTGGGCGAGCGGGACAATCCGCTGGCGACATCCTATGCGGTGGCCGCGCCTGTCACGTTGCGGGGGCGCGGATTGACCCCCGATGTTGCCATTCAGACCGACCCGAGCGGCCGTCTGTCATTTTCCATTGGATTGGCCGTGCCCGCGCATACCTTGCTGACCACGAATGCGGCCAGCCGTGTGGCGATGGCAGGCCAGTGGCGGTTCACGGGCTTGTCTGACGGGGATTGGCTGCGTGTGGGCAGCGCGGCAATGGTGGAGTATGTCCGGCCTCATGATAAGACACCATATGGCAAGACCACCTATGGACAAACAGCCGCGCCGCTCGAAGCGGCCAATCTGTATTTGCCTTATTGGCAGGCGCGGCTGGCGCCTGGCGGCGCCGATATCCTCGTCCCGGAGGCGCGGCCATGATGACGGTCAGGCATCAGCCATACGCGCAGCCGGGCGCATCGCGGCAATCCGGGCAGGCCTTGCTGGAATGCCTGCTGGTCGGAGCATTGTTGATGCTGCTCTGGCTGGCGGGGCAATGGCTGGGGCAAGCACAGCGCCGGGTGGCCCAGGCGGGGCTGGAAGCGCGCCGGGTGGTATTCCAGCAGGCTGCTGGCTGGCCCGCGGAACCAGCGCATGACGATACGGCGTACCGGCATGAGTATGGGCATGGGCAGGCGGATGGCAGATTCGCGTTGCCCTCTTATGAGACGTCTGTGCTGGAACGCTTGCAGGCCGGGGGGCCAGACCCTTTGGCGGGCGCATTGCGGGAGGATTTTGGCGCGCAGGCGGGCATGCTGGCGGCGCGTGTGCAGGTACCGGCGCCGCCGGTGCCGCGGGTATTGGCTGCTTCGTCCTGGCCTGTGCGTTTGCCTGGCGCGCTGGTGCTTTTGGGCGGGCAGGGAACTGGCAGTGCCAGCGGCGCAGGCGACCTGGCGGTGCAGCAGCGTATCGCCCGTGCCGAAACGGCCTGGCTGCCGGCTGCCAGGCGTGCCCTGGCCCAGGCGGCGCGCCTGGATCGCGTGATGCGCCGGGTAGATGCGCCATGGCGGCCAGGGCACGAGGCATCAGCCTGGCTGGAAAGCTGGGCGGGCGCCGTGCCGCCGGCAGGACAGCCAGCGCGGGAGCAGCCATGACGGATGCTCGGCATCACGCGCCAATGGCGCGCGCCCGCCGCGCCGGACACACAGGCAGAATCGGGCCAAGCAGAAGCGCCGGACGGGACGGATGCGGCAGATGTGACGGATGCGGTAGATGCGAGGGGCGGCAGCCTATGCGGCGGGCAGCGGCGTTCTGCCTGATGCTGGCGGGGCTGGCGCTGTCCCTGTGCAGCCAAGCCTTGCCGGGCCAACTGCCCAGCGGCGCCGATTTTGCCACGGCGGCGGCTGCGGCCTCTGTGCGGCCCCTGGCCGGAAGCCATATCGGGCCGGGCTTCACCGATTTCCCATGGCCTGCCGGTGTGCGCTGGCAACACGTGTTGCATGGCACACGCTGGCAATCCTGCCCGCTGGATGCCGTGCTGTTTAGCAGTCCGGATGCTCCCAAAGTTTTGGCCCACCGCCTGTCGCTTGCCCTGCCAGCGCGGCCAGCGCTCTTGCTGGAGCCCGACACCTTGCGTTTGCACTGGTATGAGGCGGGCAGGCATTGGGTGCTGAGTCTGGCCGCGACAGCAAAGGGGGGCAGCGCCGGCAGCTTGTCTGTGCTGAACCTGACGACGTGTGGTGGCCGGTCTGGCGCGAACGTGCCGGTGGCGGCGGGCGGCCGTCAGTCTGACGAGCGCCAGCATCGCGCCCTCTCCGCTGCGGCGCAGGGAGATGAGACGAACAGCGGGAATGGGGCCAATCAGGCGAATGGGATAAACGAGGCGCCTGCCGAAAGCGAGGCGAACGGGACGGAAGTGACGGTGCTGGCCATAGAGGATGCGCTGGAGGGCCGTCAGGTGCGTCAGCGTTTGTTCCTGCATGCGGACGCCCCCGAAGCGGTCCGGCAGCGCTGGACGCGGCGGTTGGCAAGCGCTGGGTGGCAGCCGCTGCCGGGTGCCGCGGGGCCTGGCGGCCAGGCACCGCTTGACTGGTATCGGGAAGGGCAGCGTCTGCAATTGGCTTTGCTGCCCTGGGCGCAAGGCACGGCGGTCTGGATGCTTGATGAAGGGAGGGGGCCATGAGTCACCTCAAGGATTTCAAGATCATGCCTGATGCGAATGTCAGGGCCAGTCTTGCGGCGGAGTGGGCACGCTGGCGGCCGGCGCGTATCTGGCTGCTGGCTTTGTCGGCGGCGGCTTGCGCCGCGTGGGCGGCCCAGCGCTATCTGGCGGAACAGACCGAGCAGCTGCGGCTGGCCGGGCAGGGCGTCATGGTGGAACGCCTGGTGGCGGCTCAGCGCCTGGACGCGGGCATGACATTGCAACTGCCGCAATTGGCTTTGCGTCAGGTGCCCGAGGATTGGGCGGGCAGCCATGGGTTGCGGGCTGGAGACGCGGCGCGGGCGGCGGGCATGCGTCTGCGCTGGGGGCTGGCAGCGGGTGAAGTTTTGACGGATATGCATTTGGCCGAACCGCAGGCGGTGCGTTTGTCTGAGCGCCTGGGGCTTGGCCGTCGGGCGCTGACGATAGGCGTGACTCAGGCCAGCACGCAATCCGGCCTGGTGCAGCCTGGCGATCGTATCGACCTGTTTGTGGCCATGCCCAGACAGGGGCGCCGCGCTACGACGTCGCTGCTGCAGGACGTCGTGGTGTTGGCGACAGGCGCTGAGATGGAAGGCATGCCGGACAGCGATGGCGGCGCGCGCGCTTACCGGACGGTCACGCTGGATGTATCGCAGGACGATGCCTTGCTGCTGCTGGCGGCGCGTCAGGAGGGCGAGATGGTGGCGATTCTGAGGGCCTCGGGCGACAGCGGCGCCGGACAGCTGCGCCGCAGCGTGTCGTTGGATCAATTGCTGGGCGTGGCGCCGCCGCCTGCGCCAGCCGAACCGGTGGTGCTGTACGGCAATCGACAGACCTTGCATGTGCCGCCGCTCAATGCTCAGGCAGCCGGAGAATGGGATTGAAGCATCAGCAGAGGGGCAAGCGGGGGCCATGGCCGGGCATGCCAGGCATGTGGGACATGCGGGGCATGAGAAGCCGATGGGGTATGCGGGTGCTGATGGCTGCGCTGGCCAGTTTGAGCCTGGGCTGGGTGCCGGGGGCAACGCTGGCCGCAGGGGCCGCTGGTGACGTTAGTGACGTTGGTGCTGCTGGGGCGGCTGGCGGTGCGGCGCCGGCGCGGGCGGAAGCGGGGCCAGGTTTGCTGCGCCTGGAGGCGGGGCAAACGCATGTGCTGGATGTGCCTGGCCTGGGGCGGGTTGCCGTGGGGGATGGCGGTATTGTGCAGGCGGTGGCGGCCGATGGCCGCGAGGTGCTCATCTTTGCGCGCCGTCAGGGGCGGACGACCCTGCATGTCTGGACACGCACCGGGGACCGCCAGGCCTATGACATCGAAGTCGGCGCGTCGGGGGCGCAGCGCATGCAGGAGGAAGTGGCCGCCTTGCTGGCACGCATCCCGAATGCGCGCAGCAGCCGGGTCGGGGATCGCTTGCTGATCGAAGGTGAGGATTTGTCGGATGCCGATCAGGAGCGCATCAGCGCCCTGGCGCAACGCTACCCGGACTTGCTGGATTTCACCGGGCAGGTCGGGTGGGACCGCATGGTGCTGCTGGATGTGCAGGTGATCGAGGTGCCGCGTTCCGAGTTGCTGGAATATGGCATCCGCTGGGATGGTAGCACCCAGGGCGGATTTGTCGGCGGCATGGCCTGGGATATGGCGGGCGGCGCTGGGCTGGCCACCCGTCCGGGCAGCGAGCTGCCGCTTGATCTGCCCTTGCCCATGCGTTCGGCGCAGTCGTACTTCGGCCTGAATGCCATGCTGGCTTCGCGCATCCATGCACTGGCGCAGCAGGGTGATGCGGTCATGCTGGCGCAGCCGCAACTGCTGGCCCGCAGCGGCGCCACGGCGAGTTTTCTGGCAGGCGGCGAAGTGCCGTACGTCACGGTGGATGCCAACGGCAATTCCAGCACGATCTTCAAGCCTTATGGCGTATCCCTGGCAATCACGCCCAGAGTTGAGCGCAATGGCGCCGTACGGTCGCGCATTGAAGTGGAAGTCAGCGCGGTGGATGCCAGCGTGTCTGCCAATGGCGGGCCAGCCATGAAAACACGGCGTGCCGCCACGGAATTCAACGTGCGTTCCGGCCAGACGCTGGTGCTGGGCGGTTTCATTTCACGCGAGCAGCTGCGCGACCGGGATGCTTTGCCGGGGCTGGGCAGCCTGCCGGTGATAGGTGCCTTGTTCGGGTCGCGGCGTTTTCAGCAGCGTGAAACGGAGCTGGCGATTCTGGTGACGCCTGTCGTGGTGTCCCAGGATGATCCCGGCCTGCAGCGCCGGGCCCATGCTGCCAGGCAGGCGCTTGCCAGCGCCTTCCCGGATGAACCGGGCATCAATGTGCCTATTTTGCCCAACGTGCCTGAAGGCAAGGCCTGGAATCCATACGCCGGCGCGGGTTCGCAATGGCAGGACAACGAAGCGGCGCCTGCGGCGGGCAATGTCTATGACTTTGACGAGTGAGCGAGGCATGGTGGAAATTGAAATCGTGCAGCAAGGCGCAGCAGGGGAGCGCCACTTGCTGGATCTGCCGGTCCTGATAGGCCGCGATGAACGCTGCAACCTGCGTTTGCGTTCCTGGCGTGTCGCCAGAACCCACGCCAGACTGAGCGCGCATGCGGGGGACCTGCTGCTGGAAGACATGGGGTCCTGGCACGGTACCTGGGTCAATCAGCGCCGCGTGGCGCGTTACGGCCCCTTGCGGCCCGAAGATATCGTGGTGATTGGCGCCTACCGCTTGATGGTGCGGCGTGTCCTGCCGCAGCCGCCAGGGACACATGCGGTGCCTGGCGAGGGCAGCGCCGCGCGCCTGGCCGCACCTGGCGCGGCAACAGGCGATATGCTCTCAGCCCCAGCCCTAGATTCTGGCCCAGCCCGAGCCGCAGAGGGCAGCGCCGGATCAGCCAGCCAGCCCGAGGCGGGCCATTTTCTCTCGCTGCCGGTGGCCAGCGCGCCGGCCGTCAACACTCGGACGGGCGCCCTAGCGTACGCCTTGTCCGATGAGCACGCCTTGCCCGATGCGCGCTTGGCGGCCGCCGCGCAGGACACGGCGCAAGCCAGCCTCGTGCCAGCAGCCGGGCCGTCCGTCAGGCATGCGCTAGCCACGGAGACACTGCTGGTGCGGCGCCTGCATGCAGTCTTGCTGCAAGAGCTGGATCTGCGGCGCCGCAATGTGGAAGACATGAACGATGCCGCTTTGCGCAGCCAGGCGCGGGAAGTGCTGTCTGCCTGGCTGGCGCGGCATGGCCAGCCAGAAAGCCGGCCTGGCCAGTCTGCGCAGGACGGTGGGGCGGAGGTGTCCTGGCCTGCCGATGGCGCGGCCCGCCTGGCTTTGCTGGAGCAGGTGCTTGACGAGGCGCTGGGGTATGGCCCTTTGCAGCCTTTGCTGGCCGAAGAGGGGATTACCGAAATCATGGTCAATGGCCACGATGAAATCTACGTCGAGCGTCAGGGCCGTTTATTGCGGCACGATGCTGCCTTCAGCAGCGAAGCCGCGCTGATGGCTGTCATGGAGCGCATGGTGGCGCCGGTAGGGCGCAGGCTGGATGAAAACATGCCCTTGGCCGATGCGCGTCTGCCCGATGGTTCACGGGTGCATGCCGTCATTCGTCCGGTGGCCGTGCGCGGCCCCAGCCTGACCATCCGGCGGTTCCCGGCGCAGCGTCCGGGCCTGGCGGCATTGACCGAGTGGGGAGCATTGAATGGCAGTATGGCGGCGTTTCTGGCGCAGTGCGTGAAGTTGCGCCGCAACATCATTGTTTCGGGCGGCACCGGGTCCGGGAAAACCACTTTGCTCAATGCCTTATCGCATTGCATTGCCGCCCATGAAAGAGTCATTACGATAGAAGATGCGGCGGAGCTGCGTTTGCTGCATGCGCATCGCGTCGTACTGGAGGCGCGTCCGTCCAATCAGGAAGGCAAAGGCGCCATTACCATTCGTGAACTGGTGCGCAATGCCTTGCGCATGCGGCCTGATCGCATCATCGTGGGCGAGTGCCGGGGGGCGGAGGCGCTGGATATGCTGGCAGCCATGAATACCGGGCATGAGGGTTCCTTGACGACCTTGCATGCCAATTCGCCGCGAGATGCGCTGTCGCGGCTTGAAACCATGGTGTTGATGGCGGGCATGGCCTTGCCGCTGGCGGCCGTGCGGGAACAGATTGCGGCGAGCGTGGATATGCTGGTTCAGCTGGTGCGGCTGCCTGACGGCCGCCGCGTGGTGTCAGAGATAACGGAATTGTGCGGGCTGGAAAGCCAGTGTTTGCAGACACTGCCGCTTTTTTACTTTGACCGGCGTTCAGGCTGCCATCGCCATGGAGATAATGCGCCGACATTTTTCGAGACCTGGCGCCGCCAGGGCGTGAGCTTTGATCCCGCGCCGTTTGAAGGGCGGCCGGAGGGGATGGCCTGGGCCGGCGCGGCAATGCCGCCAGCGGGCCTGGCGCCGGATGGCGCCTGGCCGTCTGCCGGCAGCGGCCGGAGCGCAGCGCCATGATGCAGGGCGGAATGCTGGCGGCGGCAGCCTTGGCGGCAGCGGCTGTCACCTGGGGTTTGGCGCATGGGATGGCGGATTGGCTGCGCCAATATCGGGCGGCCTTCACGGCCGGGGCGCGGCACCGAATGGACGCTTTCTTTCTGGCCATGGATTTGTCCAGGTTCTGGCTGGGCGCATTATTGGCAGCGCTGGCGGCTGGCCTGACGGCGTATATCTGGAGCGGATCCTGGTTATTGGCTGGCATGCTGAGCGCTGCTTTGCTGATCCTGCCACGCGGTTTGATGCATTGGGGCTGGCAGCGGCGCAGGCGGCAACTGAATGCCCAATTGCCGGAATTGCTGCTTGGACTGGCGTGGGCCTTGCGTGGTGGCGCCAGCCTGCCAGGAGCCTTGCGCGCCGTGGTGGCGGAGACCGAGCCGCCAGCCCGGCAGGAGTTCGGCTTGTTGCTGCGGGAGCAGCGTATGGGGGTTGGTTTTGAAGCGGCTCTGGGCAATCTGTATCGCCGGGTGCCGACGCCGGAACTGGCCTTGGTGGTCGCGGTGCTGGGGGTTGCCGCGCAATCCGGCGGCAACTTGGCGGATGCCTTGCAGGGCTTGGCCGATACGGTGCAAGCGCGGCTGCGCGCGCAACGGCGTTTGCGCGCCATGACCTCGCAAGGCATCTTGCAGGCATGGATCATGGGCGCGCTGCCGGTATTCCTGTTGATGGCTTTGCAATGGCTGGAGCCGCAAGCCATGCACGGTCTGTGGCATACCTCTTCCGGCTGGCTGTTGCTGGGGATACTGGCGCTGCTGCTGGGGGCGGGCGGCTGGTTTATCCGCCGGATTGTGAGCATTCAGCCATGAAGGCCGCCATGCTTGGGGTGCTGGCGTTTGCCGTGCCGTCAGGGCGCCAGGGCAGCGTCTGGTTGTGGCTATGCATGGCCAGCGCTGCCCTGGCGCTGGGTTTGGCTGTCGCGCAGAGCCGCCTGGGCCGCAAGAGGATTGATACCGCGCCGGCAGCATCTGCGGACGCGCTGAGCGTGCTGCCTGGAGGCTGGCGGCTGGTCTTGCCGGTGTTGCGGCGCCTGTCATGGTGCGCGCAGCCCTGGCTGGGCTGGCAGGCGCGCCAACGGCTGACATGGCTGTTGCAGGAGGCGGGCCTGAGCCCGGCGCTGGACGCCGTGCTGCTGCGCACGGCGCAGTGTTTGCTAGGAACGTTGCTGGCAGTGGCCGCGGGGTTAGGGGTGTGGCATTTGCTGCATGCGGATGGCGGCAGCGGCCCTGCGGCAAAACACTTGGGCCTGATCTGGCTGGCGCTGCCGGCTGGCATGCTGGCGGGCTGGCACGCGCCGCGCCTGAGCCTGGCTGCCAAAGTGCGCGAACGCCGCCGCAGGATGGCGGCGGATTTGCCCCTGGCGCTGGAAATGCTGGCCTTGTGCCTGGCTGGCGGCCAGCATTTCAATGGCGCCTTGCAGCAAATGACGCGGCATGCGCCGCGTGGCGTTTTGCAGCAGGAGTTCGCCCTGGCCTGGGCAGAGATCATGCAGGGGCGGCCCAGGGTGGAGGCCATACGGATATTGGCGCAACGCATTGGGCTGCCCGCCATGCGCCGCTTTGCTGCGGCGCTGGCGCAGGCGGACAGCCTGGGAATGGCCTTGGGGCCGTTGCTGCGCGCGCAGGCCCGGCAATTGCAGGAGGAACGGATTCAGCAGGCCGAGAAACAGGCCATGGAAGCACCCGTGAAAATGCTGCTGCCTTTGATGACATGTATTTTTCCCTGCACGTTTCTCGTGCTGGCGTATCCGGTCATGCACTATTTGCAAGAAGGCGTGGCGGGATGACAGACCAGGGAGAACAGCAGGGGGGAAAGCACGGAGAAAAACGGGGAGAAAAACAGAGCCCAGGACTGTATCAGGCGCCGGTGATGGTAATGACGGGTGAAGAGCGCCAGCGCCTGCCGGCGGCGCTGCGCGATCCGGTGCGCGTGACGCTGGCCCGGCACTGGCGGCAGCGTTTGCAGGGCTGGCTGGGGCGGGGCCGTTTGCCCGCCGATGCGGCATTGTTGCTGCTGCCTTGCCGGGCGGTACATAGCCTGGGCATGACACATGCGCTGGCAGTCTATTTTCTGGATGGCCGGGGGCGTTGCCTGCGGCGGATCCGGGCCATGCCGCCCTGGCGTTGCGCCTGGCATCCCCGGGCGGTTGCGGTGCTGGAATTGCGCGCCGGGCAGACTTGGCCCGGCGGCTGGAGGGCACTGGGGCCGCTCGTCCGGCCGCATCTGCGCCGCTGGCGGCGGCGCAGATGGGTTAATCGCTGGCGCTGGTGTCAGCTTGTCCGGCGGCGCCGAAGACGGTGGCGTAATTGACGTAGGCGCTGCAGGACCAGACGGCAGCGGCGAACAGGTTCACGGCCATGGCGAGCGCGGCAACGATGGAACTGATGCCCGGCAAGGCGAACGCCAGCATATTGGCAAGGAAATGAACGGCGTAAAGCATGATGCCCCAGGCGGCGGCATAGACCAGGAACGCCCACTTGTTACGCCAGCATGCGATCAGCGAAAAGAAAATCGCGCGTGTGACGGGCAGGTGGTGCCAGGCCACCAGCAAAGGCGTAAACCAGAACAGGGCGGAAACACCGGCATACAGCACGCCGAAAATAATGCTGGGCATTTGCAAGGCGTCCAGGAAGGGCGTCATGTTCTCTTCCTGAATGGCCCGTTCCAGCTCCAGCGTCAAGGTATCGGCAAATGGCATGAACGCCAGCATGGCAGCCAGGAGGATAAGACCGAATTGCAATCCGCCCACAGCCAGGAGCCGGGCGGGAACGCCGGGCTGACGCAGCGGCTGAATCCAGGCGGCCGGGTGGGCTGGCATGCCGCTGGCCAGGGCGCGGCAGCCGCTGAGGGTCATGACAGTGAGAAAGGGCACGAAGAACTGGGCCAGCGGGGGGCCGACAGGCGCCAGATTCAGCGCCAGCATGCCCAGCATGGTGAGGAACATCATCCATGTGAACAGCGGCAGAGGTTGGCGCCGGAACAGCAGGTAGCCCTGGCTGATCCAATACCAGCCTGCAGAAGCAGGCAGCGTGGCGGCTTGCATAGCGTGTGGTTTCCTTTATCCGGTCAGGGCAGGGCGATAGCGGCCGCGCCCTGGCGTTGCAGCAGAACGCGTTCAAAGTGGGCGGGGTCGTGCGGCTTGAGGGTTTGCGCCGGGCGCGGCAGGAAAAAGTCGTACAGGCGCGACAGCCAGAAACGCAAGGCAGCGCCGCGCAGCATGGCCGGCCAGAGCGTGCGCTCTTCCTCGGTGAACGGGCGTACCTCGGCATAGGCGCGCAGCCAGGCGGCAGCCAGCGCCGTATCCAGTTTGCCGCTGGCGCGGTCTATGCACCAGTCGTTGATGGCAACGGCAACGTCGAAGAGCCAGGTATCACAGCCGGCAAAATAAAAGTCGATGATGCCGCCCATGCGGGGAGCTTCATAGGTACCGGCAAACAGAACGTTGTCGCGGAACAGGTCGCAGTGCGCCGGGCCCGAGGGCAGCTTGGCATAATCCGGGCTGGCGGCAAGCGTTTCCTGCTCGGCCAGCGTGAGATCCAGCAGCGCGGCTTGCCTGGCATCCAGAAAGGGGCGCACGGTAGGCGCAGTCTGGCGCCACCAGGCCAGGCCGCGCAGATTGGGCTGATGCAGGGCGAAATCCCTGGCTGCCAGATGGGCGCGTGCCAGCGTGCTGCCCGTCAGAGCGCTATGGGCGGCGCTGGGCGCGGGTTCATAGCCGCCAGGCAGCAGGCTGACGATTGCGCAGGGCTTATCGTTGAAACGGCACAAGCGTTCGCCGTTTTTCAGCGTTTGCGGTTGCGGGACGGGGATGCCGCGCTGCGCCAGGTGGTGCATCAGTTCAATATAGAACGGCAACTGTTCCTGGGTCAGTACCTCGAATAGCGTCAGGACATATTCACCCTGAGTCGTGGTAAGAAAAAAATTGGAATTTTCAATGCCGGCGGTAATGCCGCGCATGGAAACCAGTTCACCCAGATCATAGCGTTCGAGCAATTCGCGCGCTTGTTGGTCGGAGACAGGAGTAAAAACGGCCATAGCGTGAATGCGGACGCGGCAGGAGTGCCGAAAGAGAAGTGATTGGACCCAGGCGCGCGGCAAAGGCGGCAGCCAGGGCAGACGTAACTGCGCATTTTAGTGCATACGGCGCGGCAGCTGGGCAATGCCGCAGTTTTCCCCGCGCCCGCTGGCCGCGCTGGCAGGGCGCGGCGAATTTCAGGTCTAATGCCAGGCGGATCCGAGGCAGGGAACGCCGCTGTTTCCTGCTGGCAATCTGGCAGCAGACCCGCACGGCTTCAGGCCCACCTATGCACGCCGGGACATTTTCCTGGGGAAGGATGAATTCATGACAACTCGACAAACACAGACGCCGTCCGCGCAGCCCGCGGCCGGGGCAGAAGGCACCGATGCAATGAGCCTGGCGCTGGCCGTGGCGCGTATCCAGGAACTGGAAATCCGTTCGGCGCTGGCAGAAGATCTGGTGGAACAGCTCAATCAGCAAATGTTTCGCATGCAGCGCCAGCTGGATGCGTTGCAGCGTCAGCTGATCGAGCTGCGCGATCAGGTTCCCGCCGAAGGGGTGGCGTTCCGCAGTCTGCGGGATGAGCTGCCGCCGCATTACTGATAGGTGCCTGGGCATCTATGCGGGCAGGCGGATAGATGGGCAGATGGAAAAAAGATAGCTGAACAGGTGGATAGCTGAATAGATGGATATCTAAACAGATGGCGTGACAGGCTGGCCGCGCTTCGCTCATATTTTATTAGATTTTTATCTAATACTTATCGGTATAATGATTTCGGCCCTTTATAACGGAAAGCCATGATTGTCGGGCGTGCTGACACGCTGCATGATGCGCAAATATTTCCGTGCAAGTGTCTCCATTTTTCGTGCTGGCCCGTCTATGAATCGTAACCCTGCTGCTTCTTCGCGCATTGCCTGGACGAAATGGCTGCCTATCCTTGCATGGGGGCGGGCCTACGATAGCCGCCAATTCGGTGGCGACCTGCTGGCAGCTGGGATTGTGACCTTGATGCTGATCCCGCAAAGCCTGGCTTACGCCATGCTGGCTGGCTTGCCGCCGCAAGCCGGGCTTTATGCCAGCATGCTGCCCTTGCTGGCTTATGCGGTATTCGGCAGCAGCCGCACCCTGGCGGTGGGGCCGGCGGCCGTGACATCGCTGATGACGGCCACGGCCATTGGCCAACTGGCCGTGCCAGGCACCCCGGCATACTGGGAAGCGGCCTTGGTGCTGGCCTTGCTGTCAGGCGGCATCTTGCTGCTCATGGGGTTGCTGCGTCTGGGGTGGCTTGCGAATTTTCTGGGGCACCCTGTCATTGCGGGTTTTATTGCGGCGTCCGGGCTGCTGATCGCCGTTGGCCAGGCCAGGCATGTGTTGGGGATTCATGCCCAGGGTGATACCTTGCCGGTCTTGTTGCCGGCGCTTTGGCGCCAACTGCCGGCGGTCAACTGGCCCACGCTGGCGCTGGGGGTGGGGGCGCTCGTTTTTCTCTGGTGGTCCCGGCAGCGCCTGGGGCGCCGTTTGCGGGCCTGGGGGTGGCGGCCAGGGCTGGCGGAAGTGCTGGGCCGCTCAGCGCCGGTATTGGCCATTGCCGTCACAACGCTGGCGGTCTGGGCCTGGGATTTGCAGGCCCAGGGCGTGCAGGTGGTGGGCGCCGTGCCGCAAGGCCTGCCGCCGCTGGCCTGGCCCAGCTGGAATCCTTCGTTGTGGTCAGCGCTGGCCATGCCGGCTTTATTGCTTAGCCTGGTGGGGTTTGCAGAATCCGTGTCTGTGGGGCAAACACTTGCCGCACGGCGGCGTCAGCGGGTTGAACCCGATCAGGAATTGGTGGCGCTGGGGGCAAGCAATGTGGCCGCTGCGTTCAGCGGCGGCTTGCCTGTGACTGGCGGTTTTTCCCGTTCTGTTGTTAATTTTGATGCCGGCGCCCGGACGCCGGCTGCCGGTGTCTATACCGCGCTGGGCATTGCGCTGGCCGCCGTATTGCTGACGCCCTTGCTGCATTATCTGCCGCAGGCAACGCTGGCTGCTACAGTGATTGTGGCCGTGCTGTCCCTGGTGGATGTCGCAGTGTTCCGCCGCATCTGGGAATATTCCCGCTTTGATTTTTCCGTCGCTGCCGCCACGCTGCTGCTGACTTTGCTGGCCGGGGTGGAAACAGGCCTGGTCGCGGGCGTGGTGCTGGCGCTGGCCTTGCATCTGTACCGCAGCAGCCGGCCCCATGTGGCGGAAGTTGGCCAGGTGCCTGGAACTGAACATTTCCGCAATGTCCGGCGGCATACGGTCACGACCTGTGACGCTGTGCTGGGCCTGCGGGTGGATGAAAGCCTGTATTTCGCCAATGCGCGCTATCTGGAAGATTGCATTAACGATGCCGTGGCGCGGCGCCAGGCGCTCAAACACGTGGTGCTGCAGTGCTCCGCCATCAATAATATCGACGCGAGCGCGTTGGCCAGCCTGGAAATGATAGAGGTGCGGCTGAGAGATGCAGGCATCTGCCTGCATCTCTCAGAGGTCAAGGGGCCGGTGATGGACCGCTTGGCCAACACCGCATTTTTGCGATGTCTGAGCGGGCAGGTGTTCCTGACTCATTATCAGGCCATTGCCGCGCTGGCGCCCGGTGGATTGAGCCAGTGAGCGCATGAGTGCCAGCGGCGCGGGCCGAATGGCGCGGGTGTGCGCGCAAGACCAGAGGCTCGCCATACAATGGCGCTCTTTCCCCTCCCAAAGAGAATGTGCCGTATGTCCCTGGTTTCCTCGGATGCCTGGCGCCTGTGTGTGGCGCCGATGATAGATGTGACGGACCGTCATTGCCGTTTTTTTCACCGGCTGCTGGCGCCGCGCGCCTTGCTTTATACCGAGATGATTACGACCGGGGCCTTGTTGCACGGGGATGCGGCACGGCATTTGGAATACGATGCCGCCGAGCATCCTGTCGCCCTGCAACTGGGCGGCAGCGAGCCGCAGGCGCTGGCGCAAGCCGCCAGGCTGGGCGAGCAGGCTGGCTATGATGAAATCAATCTGAACTGCGGCTGTCCGTCTGAGCGCGTGCAGCAAGGGGCATTCGGCGCTTGCCTGATGGCTGAGCCGCAATTGGTGGCGGATTGCATTCGTGCCATGCGCGAGGCCGTTCAGGTGCCGGTGACGATCAAACATAGGCTGGGTCTGGATGACGAACAGAGCTACGGTTTTGTGCGCGATTTCGTGGGCATCCAGTATGAGGCGGGGTGCCGGGTATTTGTCGTGCATGCGCGCAATGCCGTGCTGAAAGGGCTGTCACCCAAGGAAAACCGCCAGATTCCGCCGTTGCGCTATGCCTTTGCCCGGCAGCTCAAACAGGATTTTCCAGATTGCGTCATTGTGCTTAATGGCGGATTGGCGACAGCCGAGCAGGCGCAAACCGAGTGCCAGGGGCTGGACGGAGTCATGCTGGGCCGTGCCGCCTGGCATCAGCCGGAAGTCTTGCGTGAACTGTCACAGCGTTTCTGGCCGGAAGCAGCCGTGTTGGAAGATGCAGAGGTGCTGCGGCGTTATACCGCTTACACCGAACGCATGGTGGCCCAGGGCGTGCCCATGCGCATTCTGGTCAGGCCGCTGCTGGGCTGGGGCAATGGCCGCAAGGGCGCGCGGCGCTGGCGCCAGATGCTGTCCGATCACCGGCTGTTGAGTCAGGAAGACCCCGCTTTGCTGCTGCGTGCCTGGGAACAGGTGGCTTAAGCCGGGGCAAGCCGCAAAGTCTGGGCGGTCAGTGTGGGCGATCAGTCTGAGCAGGTAAATCTTGGCAGATAAATCTGGGCAGATAAATCTGGGCAGGTATCAGGCGCCAGGTAGCCGATGTCTGGCACCTGGCGCCTTTTTTGCGCCGCGCATGAAAAACGCCTGTCCGGCAGGGCCGGGCAGGCGTTGCGTGCCGAAGAAAGGCGGCGCTTATTGCGGTTCGTCTGCCGCTGCCGTATCTTCGTTGGGCCAGGCGCGGATATAGGCCTTGAGCATTTTGTTTTCAAATTGCTGGGCGGACACCACGGCTTGCGCCATATCGAAGAAAGAAATCACGCCTTGCAGCGTCGGGCCATCCATCACCGGCACATAGCGGGTGCGTTTTTCCAGCATGAGCCGCTGGACTTCATCGGCGCTGGTATTGGGCGATACGCTGATTGGCGCGTCATCCATGATGGAACGGATGGTGGTGTCACCGACATTGCCGGCGCGTTCATGCAGCAGGCGGATGATTTCACGGAAGGTAAGCATGCCTGCAAGCGTGCCGTGCTCCATGATGACCAGCGAACCGATATCGTGTTCGCTCATGGTGGTGATGGCTTGCGCGACGGGCGTATCCGGGGTCGCGGTATAAAGCGTGTCGCCTTTGACACGCAGGATTTCACTGACTTTTAGCATGGCGGGACTCCTCGCTGTTTATCGAGGGACGGGATAGGAAAGCGGTAATGGGCGGGGCATTCTGGTCATGCGCCAGGCCCGCGAGCGTATCGGCGAGATTGCCGGACAGCAGTTCGTCCAGCGTGGTTTCCGGCCCATATTGGCCCAGTGCATTGGCTGTGGCCTGCATCAGCGGCTCGCCGTCCTGATGCGATAGCGCGGCGGTACGGGTGAGCAGCAGGCGGTCAACCAGCGGGCCGATGGTGGTGCGGCGCGGGTCGCTGCTCAAGACCCAGCGCTCCTTGCCGCGAATGCGCGCCGGGGCGGCCAGGCCGAGATCCTGCAATGCCGCCAGGGCGGTATCCAGGTCTTCCGGGTGAATGGCCAGCGCGGCACAGGATTCTCTCTGGCTGAGGCCCTGGCCTTGCTGGCTCCAGTCGGCGTACAGCGCCTGCAGCACGGTGATGGTATCCAGATAGGCGGCGCCGGCAGGCCGGGCTTCGGTCGCCAGGCCATAGAGGCGAATGCCAGGCAGCGATGCCGTCAGCACAGCCCCGGCCATGACGGCCAGCCAGGACAGGTAAATCCACAGCAGGAAGACCGGCACGGCGGCAAAGGCGCCGTAAATCACGGTATAGCTGGGGAACTGGCTGATGTAATAGGCAAAGCCTGCTTTCATCGTTTCCAGCACGATGGCGGTTGCAAAGCCGCCAATGGCGGCATCGCGCCAATTGACGGCGCGATTGGGCACGACCACGAACAGCGCGGTGAAAGCCAGCCCGGTCAAGAGGACAGGCAGCACGGACAGCGCGATGTTGATCAGCGGCGACAGGTCGCCTGCCAGGCCCATGGACGTGCGGGCCAGTACCGAGGTGGCCCAGAGACTGCCGCCCAGTACCAGCGGCCCCAGACTGATAACCGCCCAATAGACCAGGATGCGCTGATGCAGCGGGCGCTGGCGCGAGACATGCCAGATGTCATTGAGCGCGGAATCTATGGTCATGATCAGCATGACCGAGGTCACGATCAGGAACAGACTGCCTATGGCCGTCAGTTTTGACGCCTGCTGGGCGAACTGATTGAGATATTCCATGATGTCCGCCGATACTTCGGCAGGCATCAGGTTGCTGGACAGATAATCTTCCAGCGCCTGGCGGAAATCGGAGAACAGTGGAAAGGCCGTGAAGAGCGATAGCACCACGGCCAGCAAGGGCACGATGGCCAG